>JAICUS010000665.1 GCA_025935735.1 Solirubrobacteraceae bacterium
AGGAGCTGAACAGCGCCACCTGCCCGTTCACCGTCGGCGGGATGGCGTTCGCGAGCCGGTCCAGGCCGCGCGAGCGCAGCCCGTCGCGCACGCGGTCGACCACGCTGGACAGGTCGAGGTAGACCGTGTCGCCGCGCAGCACCAGCCGCTTGGACCGGCCGCCCTCCAGCAGCGCCACGACCCGGACGTGCGCGCGCCGGTTGGCCTCGGTCCACAGCTGCCGGAAGCGGGGCCCGCGCGTGAACTGGTCGATCCGGCCGTCGAGGAACGACTGGACGCCGCGGCCGAGCGCCGGCGCGATCGGGTCGGCCTTCGGCGGCAGCGCCTCGCGGATCAGCCCCGCGTAGTCGACCCGCGAGTCGATCGCGGTCTTCAGCTTGGTCGCCACGGCGCGCTGGACCGGCGGCTGGGCGGCCAGCGGGGCGACCGTCTGGACGTAGCGGTCGGTGTCCAGCAGCGTCACCCGCAGCCAGATCGCCACCAGCGAGAGCACGGCCAGGCCGCAGCCGAGCACGAGCAGCGCGACCTTGGCCGCGCGCCGCCCGCGCCGGCGCCGGTCGGCGCGGCGCTCCAGGCGCGCGTTGGCCGCGCGCAGGCGCTCGACCTCGGCCTGTAGGGCGGCCGCGTCCATCACGTCGCTCACCGCCCTACGGTCGCCCCCGGCCGGGTGACGCGTGGTCATCCCGAAGGAGTGATCCGCCGTCACCCTTCCGCCGGGGAGGCTGCGGGGCGTGACGGTCGGCGACCGGCTCGAGCACGCGATCGAGCGACGCACCGACGTCGCCGCCGAGATCGAGGAGGCGAAGCCCAGGCACCTGGGCCGCACGATCTTCTGGGTCGTGGTCACCGGCGTCTCGCTGTACCTGGTGTTCCCCAGCCTCGTGGAGGTGTTCGGCTCCTGGCGGGACATCACGCGCTTCTCGCTCGCCTCGCTCGCCGCGATGGCCGGGCTGCAGGCTGCGTCGCTGGGCTGCCTGTGGGTGCTGCAGCGGCTGGCGCTGCGCGCCCCGCGCTGGCGGCCGGTGATCGCCTCCCAGCTCGCCGGCAACGCGCTGGCCAAGGTCGCGCCGGGCGGCGGCGCGCTCGGCGCCGCGCTGCAGTACCGGATGCTCGTGCGCTCCGGCCTGCCCGGCCCGGCCACGGCGACCGCGCTCACCGCGGTCAACCTGCTCGTGTTCGGCGTCGTGCTGGCGCTGCCGGTGCTGGCCGTGCCGGCGCTGCTGCGCGGCGGGATCGGCAAGAGCCTGTGGCAGCTCGCGCTGGCCGGGCTGGCGATCTTCGCCGTCGCCGCCGGCCTGAGCGCCCTGCTGCTCTCCACCGACCGGCCGCTGGCCTGGATCGGCCGGCTGGTCCAGCGCGTGCGCAACCGCCTGCGCCGCCGGGCCGAGCCGCTGCGCCGGCTGCCGCAGCGGCTGCTGCGCGAGCGCGACCGCATCCTGCGCACGCTCGGCCCGCGCTGGAAGGGCGCGCTGCTGGCCACGGTCGGGCGCTGGGTGTGCGACTACCTGACGCTCGTGGCCGCGCTGGCGGCGATCGGCTCGCACCCGCGGCCGGGCCTGGTGCTGCTGGCGTTCTGCGGCGCGCAGCTGCTCGCGCAGATCCCGGTCACGCCGGGCGGGCTGGGGTTCGTCGAGGCCGGGCTGACCGGCATGCTCGCGCTGGCCGGCGTGTCGCCGTCCGACGCCGTGCTGGCCACGTTCGCCTACCGGCTGTTCTCCTACTGGCTGCCGCTGCCGTTCGGGCTGGTCGGCCTGGCGCTCGCCCCGCGCGCGCGGTCAGCGGCGTGAGCCGGCCGACAGCAGCCGCAGGTCGCGCGCGCGGTCGACCGCGTCGCGGCGGTGGGCCACGTCGAGCTTGCGATAGATGCTGCGCAGGTGCGTCTTGACCGTGTTGGTCGTGACGAACAGCTCGGCGGCGATCTCGCGGTTCGACAGCGCGGTCGGCAGGTAGCGCAGGATCGCCTCCTCGCGCCGGCTGAGCGGCTCCAGCAGCGGCGCGGCGTTGCGCGCCGCCGGCGCGCGGTCGGCCAGCCGGTCGAGCAGGTCGCCCACCAGCGCGCGGTGCGCGGTCCCCTGGCGGATCTGCCGGCGCAGCATGGCGTCCATCCGCCGGCCCGCCTCCAGGAACGGGCCGCGGTGGCGGGTCGCCTCGGCGAGCTCCAGCGCCTGCTCGAGCGCCGCGACCGCGCCCTGCGGCTCGTCGAGCTCGTCACGGGCCACCGCCTCGAGCACCGCGCGCTCCACCGCCATCCCGGCGTGCGACTCGAACCGGGTGTCCGCGTCCTCGAGGATCGCCAGCGCGTCGGCGGGCTCGCCCTGGGCGAGCCGGAGCTTGGCGTCGGTGAGGCCGACCGCCAGCCAGGGCTCGCCGCGCACGCCCGCGAGCGCCGCCTCGGCGGCCTCCAGCTCGCCGGACGCGGCCAGCAGGCCGGCCCGGCGCGCGGCAAGCGTCGGCCGCTCGTAGTCCGGCGCCTCGCCGTAGCGGTGCAGGGCCTCGAACGCGTCCAGGTGGCGGAGCCCGTCGCGGGGGGAGCCCGCCGCGGCCTCCAGGCGGGCGGCGAGCACGGCGATCACGAAGTCGAGGCCGCGCCGGCGCACCCGCTCGGCGGCGGCCGACGCACGCGCCAGGTGCTCGGCGGCCTCGCCCGGGCACAGGTCGGAGAACGCGGCCAGGGCGAGCGCCAGGTGCGCGCACGCGGTCTGCGGGATCCCCGACCAGCCGCGCCGCTCGGCCAGCTCGATCGCCTCGCGCGCGTGGACGGTGTCGCATGCCGGCCCCTGCGACATCACATCGAGCAGGCCGAGGCTGCTCAGCGCGCCCACGGCCACGAAGTCGAGCCCCTCCGCGCGGGCCAGGGCGACCGCGCTGCCGAGCTCGTGCGCCGCACGCTCCAGCGCGTGCGACCACTGCGCGGCGTCGCCCAGCATGGCGTGCACGACCGCCTGGCGGCCGCGGTCCGGCGGGCCGGGCTGCGCCGCCGCCTCGGCCAGCAGCTCGTCGGCCGCGGCGAGCGCGGCGCGGAAGTCCCCGTCCAGCCGGGC
>JAICUS010000338.1 GCA_025935735.1 Solirubrobacteraceae bacterium
CGTCGGGTGGGTGAGCCCCGCGCGCTCGGCGATGTCCTGCAGCCGCGCCCCGGGGAACCCGCGCTGCGCGAACTCGGAGCGAGCCGCGTCCAGGATCCGCAGCGCCGACGACGCCATCTACTGACACGTTAGTAGAGTTGCCCCGTGGCACCCCTGAGAGAGCGCCTCGCCGGCAAGCGGCTGCTGCTCACCGGCGCGTCCGGGTTCCTGGGCAAGGCGGTGCTCGCGCAGTGCCTGAAGGAGCTGCCGGAGCTGCGCGTGACGGTGCTGCTGCGCGGCGACGCCGAGCGCCGGCTGCGCGAGGAGGTGCTCACCGCCGCGCCGTTCGAGGGCCTCGACGGCAGCCGCGTGGCCGCGGTGAGCGGCGACCTCGGCGGGGACGGCCTGGAGGTCGCGGGCGAGATCGACGTGGTCATCCATTGCGCCGCGAGCGTCTCGTTCGAGCAGCCGCTGGACGAGAGCCTCGAGCTCAACGGCCGCGGCCCGGCGCGACTTCTGAGTGCAATAAGACTCAAGGGGTCAGACCCCTATGTCGTTCACGTCTCCACCGCGTACGCGGCAGGCCAGCGCACCGGGCTCGTGTTGGAGCGCCCGTCCGGCACCGCGCCCGCCGAGCCGCACCTCGACCTCGACGCGGAGCTCGACGCCGCCCGCGCCTGGCGGCGCGACATCGAGGCCGAGTCGCGGCTGCCGGTCCACCAGCAGCGGTTCGTGCGCGAGGCGAGACGAGAGGTCGGCCCGGCGGGCGGCCCGGCGACCGGCGCGCGCGCCGAGGCCCTGCGCCACGGCTGGGTGTACGCGCAGCTCGTCGAGCGCGGCCGCGCGCGCTCGCGCGCGCTCGGCTGGACCGACGGCTACACGCTCTCGAAGGCGCTGGGCGAGCGGCTGCTGCTGGCCGAGCGCCCGCGCGCGCTGACCATCGTCCGCCCGGCGATCGTCGAGTCCGCGCTGCGGCAGCCGTACCCCGGCTGGCTCGAGGACCTGAAGGTGGCCGACCCGATCCTGCTGGCCTACGGCGCGGGGATGATCGGCGGGCGCTTCCCCGGCAATCGCGCCGCGCGCATCGACCTCGTGCCGGTCGACATGGTGGCCAACGCCTGCCTGGCCGCCGCCGCGCACGAGCCCGCGCAGTTCCGCACGCTCAACCTGGCCAGCGGCTCGAGCAACCCGCTGATCGTCGACCGCATGGCCGAGCTGGTCACCGCCTACTTCCGCGAGCACCCGCTGCCCGGCGAGGACGGGCTGCCGGTGGCGGTGCCGGAGTGGAGCTTCGGCCCGCAGTCGCGAGTGATGGCGTCGATCGACCGGGCCGACCGGCTGCTGGACGCCGGCCGCGACCTCGTGGACCGGGTGCCGCTGCCGCGCGGCGACCAGCTGGAGCTGCGCATGCACAAGACCCAGCGCCGGCTCGACCGCCTGCGCCGGCTCGCCGAGATCTACGGGCCCTACGTGGAGCTCGACTGCGTCTTCGACGACCGGGCGACCCGCGAGCTGCTGGGCTCGCTGGACGACGACGACCGCGAGCGGTTCGGGTTCGACGTCGGCGACATCGACTGGGCCGAGTACCTGCAGGCGATCCACCTGCCGGCGCTGCGCGAGCTGACCGTGCCCCGCTCGCCGCGCCCGCGCCGGCTGCGCGAGCCCGCCCGCCCGCGGCTGGCCGAGGGCCGCCCCGGACTGGCGATCTTCGACGTCGAGGGCGTCGTGCTCGACACGACGGTCGCCCACTTCTACGCCTGGCTGCGCACGCGCGACATGCCCGAGCTCGACCGCGTGCTGTGGTCGGCCGGCCTGCTCGCCAAGGTGCCCGGCTGGCTGCAGGCCGACCGCCGCTCGCGCGCCGCGTTCAACCGCGCCTTCTACCGCGTCTACCGCGACCTGCCGGCCCGCGAGCTGCGCGCCCAGGCGCGCGAGGCCCTGCCGGACTTCATCCAGCCGCGCATCCAGAACGAGGCGGTGCGGCGCATCCGCGCGCACAAGCGCCGCGGCGACCGCGTGGTGCTGATCACCGGCGCGCTCGACTTCCTCGTCGACCCGCTGCGCCACCTCGGCGACGAGCTGCACGCCGCCCGGCTGGTCGAGCGCACCGGCCGGTTCACCGGCGAGCTGGCCGAGCCGCCGCTGACCGCCGACGGCCGCGCCTCGCTCGCCGCCCGGCTGGCCGCCGAGCACGGCGTCGAGCTGGCCGACTGCCACGCCTACGGCGACAGCCTGGCCGACCTGCCGCTGCTCGAGCTCGTGGGCCACCCGCACGCCGTCAACCCGGACTTCCGGCTGGCGCGCGAGGCGCGGCGCCGGCGCTGGGCGGTCGAGGAGTGGAAGACCGAGAGGGCCGCGGTGTGAAGGCGCTGACCTACACGCCGTCGCTGCCGAGCTACCTCGCCGCGCGGGCGGGCCTGCCCAGCGGCGCGCTGGCGCTGGAGGACATCCGGCCGCCGCGGCCGCCGGCGGCGGACTGGCTGCCGGTGACGCCGCGGCTGAGCGGCATCTGCGGATCGGACCAGGCGATGATCGCGGGGAGGGCGTCGCTGCACCTGGCCGCGCTCACCAGCACGCCGTTCGTCCCCGGCCACGAGGTGGTGGGCGAGATCGCGGCGGGCCCACGGCGCGGCGAGCGGGTGGTCCTGCAGCCGGCGCTGGGCTGCGCCGCCCGCGGCGTCGAGCCCTGTCCCGAGTGCGCGTCCGGGCTGCCCGCGCTGTGCCGGCACACCAACGACGGCGCCGTGTCCGCCGGGCTGCAGACCGGCTTCTGCCGCGACTCCGGCGGCGGCTGGAGCGAGGGCCTGGTGGCGCACGAGTCGCAGCTGCACGCCGTCCCCGACGACCTGGCCGACGAGGACGCCGTGCTGGTCGAGCCGCTGGCCTGCGCGCTGCACGCCGCGACGGTGGCCGACGTCCAGCCCGGCGACAGCGTGGCGGTGATCGGCGCGGGGACGATCGGGCTGCTCACGCTCGCCGCGCTGCGGTCGCGGGAGCCGTCGGCCACGATCCTGTGCGTGGCCAAGCACCGCGGGCAGGAGGGCGCGGCGCGCCGGCTGGGCGCCGACGACGTCTGCCCGCCCGAGCGCGCGCACGTCGAGGGCGCGCGCATCACCGGCGCGCGCCGGCTCGTCGGCCACCAGGGCCGCGAGCTGCTGCTCGGCGGCTTCGACCGCGTGCTCGACTGCGTCGGCTCCGGCGCATCGCTCGAGCAGGCGATCACGGTCGCCCGGCCGCGCGGGCGCGTCGTGCTGGTGGGCATGCCGGGCGAGCTGAAGACCGACCTCGCGGCCGCCTGGCTGCGCGAGCTCGAGCTCAAGGGCGCATACGGGTACGAGCACGACTTCCCGGCGGCGATCGAGTTCGCCCGCGCGCTGCGGCCCGGCCGGCTGATCGACCGCGGCTGGCCCCTGCACACCTACAAGCGGGCACTCGAGGCGGCGCCGAAGGCCGCCCGCAACGGCCACCCGAAGACGGTGTTCGAGATATGAGCATCGCGCCGGCACGGATGATCGAGCGCGCCCACCGCCGGCGCGCGGCGGCGGAGCGCGAGGCGTGCGTCGTCGAGGTCCACGAGGGCTCGCCGCCGACGCTCTTCCACGCCGGCGAGACGTTCCGGCTGGAGCGCCTGCCGGTCGGCTCGCGGATCGTCTACCCGCCGCCGCCCCTGAACGGGCTGGCGGACGTCGAGGCGGCGATCGGCGCGGCGCTCGACTCGCCGCTCGGGATGGACCCGCTGGACGCGCTGCTGCGGCCCGGCATGAAGCTCACGATCGCCTTCGACGACATCAGCCTGCCGCTGCCGCCGATGCGCGAGCCGGACATCCGGTCGCTGGTCATCGAGCAGGTGCTCGAGCGCGCCTACCGCGCGGGCGTCGAGGACATCCACCTGATCGCCGCGCTCGCGCTGCACCGGCGGATGACGCCGGACGAGCTGCGGCGCGCCGTGGGCCGCCGGGTGTTCGACGAGTTCTTCCCGGACCGGCTCTACAACCACGACGCCGAGGACCCGGACGGCGTCGTCGGGCTGGGCGAGACCCGCCACGGCGAGACGGTCGAGCTCTCGAAGCGTGCCGCCGACTCCGACCTGCTCGTCTACGTGAACATCAACCTGGTCACGATGGACGGCGGCCACAAGTCCGTGGCGGTCGGGCTGGGCACCTACGCGTCGCTGCGCGCGCACCACACCGTCCACGCGCTGCGCCACTCGCGGAGCTTCATGGACCCGTCCAAGAGCGAGCTGCACCATTCCGCCGGCCGGCAGGGCGAGGTGGTCGAGGCGGCCGTCCCGGTCTTCCACATCGAGACCACGCTGAACAACGAGATGTTCGGCGGCCCGCTGGGCTTCCTGGGCAAGCCAGAGGCGCGCTGGACGCCGCGCGAGCAGGCCACGTTCGCCGCTTTGAAGCGCTCCACGGACCGGCTGCCGGCCAAGGCGCGGCGGGCGGCGTTCCAGCGCAACGTCGCGCCCTACGCGGTCACCGGCGTCACCGCCGGCGCGGTCGCCCCGGTGCACGAGGTGACGCTCGAGCGCTGCGCCGCCCAGCAGGCGGTCGAGGTGCGCGGCCAGGCGGACATCGTCACCGCCGGGCTGCCCTACGTCTGCCCGTACAACGTCAACAGCGTGATGAACCCGGTCCTCGTGATGTGCCTGGGGCTCGGGTACTTCTTCAACCTCTACCAGGGCGTGCCGCTGGTGCGCGAGGGCGGCGTGCTGATCTTCACCCACCCGGTCCCCCGCGAGTTCCACCCGGTCCACCACCCCTCGTACGTCGACTTCTACGAGGAGGTGCTGGCCGAGACGACCGACCCGGCGGAGATCGAGCAGCGCTACGAGCGCGCGTACGCCGAGGACGAGTGGTACCGCCACCTGTACCGCACCTCATACGCCTACCACGGCGTCCACCCGCTTTATATGTGGTACTGGGGCGCGCACGCGCTCGAGCACGTCGGCGCGGTGATCTTCGTCGGCGGCGACCCGGCCGCGTGCCGGCGGATGGGCTTCTGGCGCGCCGACACGCTGCGCGACGCGCTGGAGATGGCGCAGCAGGTCGTGGGCCGCGAGCCGTCGCTGACGCACTTCCACTGCCCGCCGCTGTTCTACGCGGAGGTCGGCGCGTGAGGTTCGCCGGCGGCGGCCGCACGCTCGAGCGCCTCGCGGGCGGCAACGCGACCCGCCGCGAGCGCGTCCCGCGCCGCTGGCGCACGCTCACCGTCGGCGAGAACCCGTGGCGCGAGACCCGCGCCGAGGACGCGCCGTTTCTGCGCGAGCGCCGCCCGGCCATGGTCCGCGAGGCCGCCCAGCAGGCGCTGCTGTTCCCCGCCACGCGCTTTCTGGCCAAGCCCCGCGTGATCGGCGCGAACGACCTCATCCACGCGCCGCAGCCGGCCATCCTCGCGCCCAACCACGAGTCCGACATCGACACGCCGCTGCTGCTGCTCGCCCTCCCCCACGCCTGGCGCATGCGCACCGTGGTCGGCGCGGCCTCGGACCGCTGGTACCGCAAGCGCTCCTACGGGCTGATCGCCGGCTTCTGGATCAACACGTTCCCGTTCGACCGCGGCGGCGGCCAGCGCCGCGGCCTCGCCGCGGCCGCCGCACACCTGCGCGAGGGCCGCAACGTCCTGCTCTTCCCCCAGGGCACCCGCGGAGCCGGCCCGGAGGGTTACCGCGCCGGCGTCGCCGAGCTCGCGCTCACCGCGGGCGCGCCGATCGTGCCGGTGCACATCGCGGGGTCGGCGCTCGTGATGCCCAAGGGACGAGGCGTGAACCGGCGGGCGCGCACGACGGTGACGTTCTTGCGCCCGATCTCGCCCCGCGCCGGGGAGAGCGCCGCCGAGCTGACCGCCCGGTTGCAACTCGCGGTGGAAGGCGGGACCCAAGAGCCGACGACGGAGGCCAAGAGCGTAACCTGCAAGCCATGATCGAGCGCGCTCCCTTCGGCGCGACCGGGCACGAGTCCAGCCGCGTGATCTTCGGCGCCGCCGCCCTGGGCGACGTCTCCAAGGCCGACGCCGACCGCACGCTGGCGGTCCTCCTCGAGCACGGCATCAACCACATCGACGTGGCCGCGAGCTATGGCGACGCCGAGCTGCGCATCGCGACGTGGCTGCGCGACCACGAGTTCTTCGTGGCCACGAAGACCGGCGAGCGGACCTATGCGGCCGCCCGGGAGGAGATCCGCCGCAGCCTCGACCGCCTGGCCGTCGACCACGTGGACTCGATCCAGCTGCACAATCTCGTCGACGTGATCGAGTGGGACATCGCGCTCAGCCCCGGCGGCGCCCTGGAGGCGGCGATCGAGGCGCGCGACGAGGGCCTGGTGCGCTTCATCGGCGTCACCGGCCACGGCCTGTCGGTGCCCAAGATGCACAGCCGCAGCCTCGAGCGCTTCGACTTCGACAGCGTGCTGGCCCCGTACAACTGGCGCCAGATGCAGGACGAGCGCTACGCGTCCACCTTCGACGAGCTCGCGGCCACCTGCCAGGAGCGCGACGTCGCGCTGCAGACGATCAAGAGCCTCGCCTACCGCCCGTGGGAAGGCCGCCCGCAGACCGCCGCCACCTGGTACGAGCCGCTGACCGAGCAGGCCGACATCGACCTGGCCGCGCACTGGGTGCTGGGCAACCCGCAGGCGTTCCTGCTCACCACGGGCGACGTGGACGTGCTCCCGAAGCTGCTCGACGCGGCGGAGCGCTACACCGAGCGCCCGAGCGACGAGCAGATGGCCCAGCTGGTCGAAGAGCGCGGGCTCAGCCCGCTTTTCACCTAG
>JAICUS010000216.1 GCA_025935735.1 Solirubrobacteraceae bacterium
GCCGGGGTGCTCGCGCTGGACCCCGCGCGCCGCCGGCTTGGCGTCGCCGTGGCATTCGGCGGGACGCCGGTCCTGGGCCTGGAGCTGGACCAGCCGGGCAATGCCGCCCTGGCGGCGCTGGCGCGGCTCGTCGGCTCGGCCGATGCTTCGAGCCCGCTCGCCTATGCCGCCCGCGCGGCCGACGCGCTCAGCAGCGAGCCGGTGGGCCGGCGTTTCTTTCGTGAATTCCGGACCACGCTCGAGCGTCTGACCGACGGGCTGTCTGGCCGACTCCGCCACGAAGACCGCCGCAGCCTCGCGCTGCTGCAGCTCACTCGCGTGCTGTTCCTTTATTTCATCCAGGCCAAAGGCTGGCTGGCCGGCAGGGAGCGCTTCCTGGCGGATGGCGTGGACGGCTGCCTGGCCCGCCGACGGCACATCCATCGCGACTTTCTCCGCCCGCTCTTCTTCGGGACGCTCAACCGGCCCTGGGACGGCCGCGGCCGCGGTGCCCGCTCGTTCGGCGCGGTGCCGTTCCTGAACGGCGGCCTGTTCGAGCCGCACGCGCTCGAGCGGGCCGCCCGCGTGGACCTCCCCAACCACCTCTGGCGTGACGCGTTCGACCTGCTGTTCGAGCGGTTTCACTTCGTCGTCACCGAGGGCGGGGCGGCCGGCAGCATCGCGCCGGACATGTTGGGCCGCGTCTTCGAGGGCGTGATGGCGCCGGGCGCGCGGCGGTCCTCGGGAACGTACTACACTCCGGCAGGGCTGGTCCGCTCAATGCTCGACGCGGCGTTCGCCGCGCTCGTGGCCGGGCGGCTCGGCTGCTCCGAGTCCGAGGCCGAGCGGCGGCTCGAGGATCGCGATCCGTCGGCGCTCCTCGTGCTCGACCACGTCACCCTGCTCGATCCGGCCGCCGGCTCGGGCGCATTCCTGCTCGGGGCGCTCGAGTGGCTCGCCGCCCACGCGCCTTCCGATCCCGGCGGCGCTCGCCGGCGCGTGCTGCAGCGCAACCTGTTCGGCGTGGACCGGAACGCGGCCGCCGTGCGGCTCACGGAGCTCCGGCTGTGGCTCGCCGTCATCGCCGACGATCCGGCCGGTCGCCCCGACCAGGTCCAGCCGCTCCCGAATCTCGACTGTCTGGTTCGCCAGGGCGACAGCCTTCTGGACCCTGCCGGGTCCACGGTGCGGCTCGCCCCGGGCGACCAGGGGCTGGCCCTCGCGGTCGCAGCGGCGCGGCGCCGGCTGATCACGGCGAGCGGCGCCGCGAAGGCACCACTCGTGCGTGAGCTTCGCGCGGCGGAATGCCGCGCGGCGGAGGCCGCCCTCAGGGTCGGAGAAATGGAGCTCGAGCGTCGGGTCCGAGACTGGGTCGAGACGGCCCGCGGGCCGGATCTCTTCGGCGCGCGCCGCGGCGCCGACCGGCAGCTGCGGGCCGCCATCGCCGTCGCCCGGGCCGAGCTTCGGACCGTGCGCGCCGCGCGCCGTACGGTCGTTCGCGAGCGCGAGGTGCCCTGGTTCCACTATCCCACTCACTTCGCCGACGTGTTCGCGGCCGGCGGCTTCGACCTCGTGGTGGGCAACCCGCCGTGGCTGCGCGCGGAGCTCATCCCCAGGCCCACCCGCCGCCGGCTCGCGGGCCGCTACCGCTGGTGGCGCGGCGCCGGCGCCGGCTTCCGGCACCAGCCGGATCTCGCGGTGGCGTTCGTGGAGCGGGCCGTCGAGCTGACGCGTCCCGGAGGCGTGATCGCACTGCTCGTGCCCGCCAAGCTCGCGTCGGCGGAGTACGGCGCCGCGGCGCGCCACGATCTCGCCGCTTCCACCACTCTGCTGCGCGTGGCCGACCTCACCGGCAGCCCCCAGGCGGAGTTCAACGCCACGGTGTACCCGCTGGCGCTCCTCGCGCGCAAACAGCGGCCCCCCGGCGGACATCGGGTGCGCACGGCCTTGGGGCGCGGCGCGCCCGCGCTGCCGCAGCAGGGCCTCGAGGGTGGCGGCCCCTGGATCCTCAGCGCGCCCGGCCCGCTCCAGGTCGCCGAGCGCCTGCGGCGCGACCATTCGTCGCTCGCGGAACGGCTCACCGGCCAGCTTGGGGTCAAGACGGGTGCGAACCGTCTGTTTCTGGATCCGCCGGATCTGGTCGAGCCGGATCTCATACGCTGGGCCGTGCGCGGCCGCGACGTCCGTCCGTTCGGCGTGCGGCTGGTCCGGCGGCTGCTCTGGCCGTACCGCGCCGACGGGAAGCCCCTCGAGCGTCTGCCCCCCGGCGCCGCCGCGCATCTGGAGGCGCACGCCTCGGCGCTTCGGCTTCGGGCGGATTTTGTCGGCGGCCCACCGTGGACGCTCTTCCGGACCTCGGCGGCCGGCGCACGCCACAGGCTGGTTTGGACCGACCTGGCGCGACGGCTCACGGCCTGCGCGCTGACCGGGCAGCGTGACGCCGGCCTGATCCCGCTCAACACCTGCTACGTCGCCGTCGCGGCGGGTGCCGCCGAGGCGGCACGTCTCGCCGCGTGGCTCAACTCAACCTGGGTCCGCGCAATCGCCACGCTGGGCGCGGTGCCCGCTTCAGGCGGGTACCGCCGCTTCAGCGCGGCCACCGTCGGCCGGCTGCCGCTCCCAGCCGGCGTGCTGTGCGACGACGCGTTCCGCGAGCTCAGCGAGGCGGGGCGACGGGGGGAGCCGGTGCAGGAAGCCATTGATGATGTCGCAGCCACGCACCTCGGGCTCACCGCCCGGGATCGGTCGCGCCTGGCCGGGCTGGTGGCCGGCAGCGCCACGGATCGTCGCTGAATCGCTGGCCGCCGCCGATCCGCTGCGCGCCGGCCTCGCGACGGGAGCGCCAGCGCCGCCCGCCGAGGTCGCGCGGGCCATCGCGGCGCGCCTGGTCCCCGCCGAGCGCGAGGCCGTTGCCCCTGCGTGGCTGCTCCCCGGGCAGGCGCGGAGCTATCGCCGGTCGCTCGCCGCGCTCGAGCAGTTTGGCGGCGCGCTGCTCGCCGACCCGGTCGGGAGCGGAAAGACGTACGTCGCGCTGGCGGTGGCCGCCGCCTTCAACGCACCCGCGGTATGCCTGGCACCCGCGGCGCTCGTGCCCCAGTGGCGCGCGGTGGCGGCCGCGCTGAGCGTGCCCATCGAGCTGGGCTCACACCAGCAGGCTAGTCGCGGCAGGTTGCCGCGGACCGGCCGCGGCCTCGTGATCGTGGACGAAAGTCACCATTTCCGCAATCCGCGCACGAGGCGTTACCGCCACGTCGCGCCCTGGCTGCTGGGACGGCGAGTGCTCCTCCTCAGCGCCACGCCGATCGTCAACCGCCTGGACGATCTCGCGCACCAACTGCTGCTCGGAGTGCGCGACGATGCGTTGCTGCCCGAGGGTATTCCGTCGCTGCACGCGGCGGTGGCGTCGGGTACCAGCGGCACCGCGCTCGGCCGTCTCGTACTCGAGGAGTCGAGAGCAGCCGGCCCCCGGCCGGCGCGCACCGTCGACGTGAGCGCTCCGCACGCTTCCGAGAACGATGACGCGCGCACCTTCCTCGACCTTCTGGCTCGGCTCCGGCTTTCGGCGCATCCGCCGACGGCGGCGCTGGTCCACGGCGTCCTGCTCCGGGCGGCGGCTTCGAGTCCGCCGGCGCTCGTAGGTGCGGTCGCCCGATACCGCAACCTGCTGCGGCACGCGGACGACGCGCGCCGGGCCGGCCGTCGTCTGAGCCGCGCCGAGCTGCGGGAATTCGTCGGGGTCATGGACGAGCAGATGGTCTGGTGGGAGCTGCTGCCGGATGGCGGCGATGGCTGCGTCGAGCTCGCGCTCGACGACACGGGCGCGATCGACGAAGTGCTGGCCGAGGCCGCTCGTCTCGCGCAGGGTTCCGACCCCAAACTCGAGCGCCTGCGCGCGCTCCTCTCCGACGGCCGCCCTACGCTCGTGTTCGCCACCCGGCGCGAGACAGTGCGACACCTGCGGCACCGGCTCATCCCACCCGTGGCCTGGTGCACCGGCGATCGCGCGGGCCTCGGCCACGCCTCCGCGCCGAGAGCCCAGGTGATGGGGTGGTTCCGCGACGCGGTAGACCCGCGCCTTCGGGCCCGCGTGCCCTATTGCCTGGTAGCCACCGATGTGGCGGCGGAGGGCCTGGACCTCCGTCGAGCCGATCGGGTGGTCCACTACGACCTCCCCTGGACTCCGATGCGGCTGGAGCAGCGCGAAGGCCGCGCGGTTCGGCTCGGCTCGGCGCACCAGAGCATCGAGGTGGTGCGGTTCCCTCCTCCACCAGTGCTCGAGTCGGCACTTCGCCTCGGCCCGCGGCTCGCGCACAAGGCCAGGCTCCCGGGCCGAGCCGGGCTCGGAGCGGAAGGAGCGCGTCTCTGGCGGTGGCGATCCATCCTTGCCGATCGGCTCGGCGGGCCGGGGATCGTTGGGACGGCACTCGTGGCGGACTCCGTCGCCGAGGGCGTGCTGGCCGGGTATGAGCTGTGGGTCCGCCGGGGTCCCAGAGACTGTGGGCTCGCCGCGACGGTCGGCTGGCTGGATGAGCATGACCGCTGGACCGAGGACAGCGAAACGGTCGTCGGCCGCATGCTCGAGGCCGGGGAGTACGCCCGGCTCACAGCGGCGACGCCGTCCGCGGTGCGCCGCGCGCTCGACCGGCTGGCCGTCGTCATCCGGGACCGACTCGCGCTCGCCGCCGGGCGCAGGTGGAGCGCCGCGGAGCCGGCGTCGGCCGCGCGCCGGCTGGTCGAGCGGCTTGGGCAGGAGATCGCCCGCGCGGCTCGGCAGCGTGACCAACGCAGGCTCGAGCGATTGGAACGGGCGCTCGCATTCGCCGGCGGCGGACACACGGCGGGAGAAGCGATGCTGGTCGAGAGGATGGCGGAGGCCGATCCGGAGACGCTGTCCCGATGGGTGGAGCGCGCCCCCGCGGCGACGCCCCGGTGGGAAGCAGTCGACGTCCGGCTATCGGGCCTGATTCTGTTCGAGCGGTGAGGTTGTCTGACGGTCGGGCCGCGTGGCGTGGCGGCCGGACTCAGCCGCCGATTCTGCCGCCCTTGAGCCCGGCCACACCGCGGAACTCGAAGTGCTGGTCGTCCAGGATGCGTTCGGGCGGCGGGCGGTCCTCGCCCTCGCGCAGGAAGCGGCCCAGGAGGTGCTCGGCCAGCGTGGCCGCCGTGTACCAGACCTCGGGCTCGACGCCGGGGTACAGGGCGGCGAACTCCGGCCGGAGCCGGGCCTCGCGGACCAGCCCGTCATCGCTCACGGCTGCAGGGGGTGCTGGTTCAGGTCGCGAGTGCCCGTATCGCTCCACTCGTCCATGGTCAGGTGCCAGAGGTGCCAGGCCTCCTCCACGGCGGTCTGCCGGGTCTCGGCGTGCGGGCCGTCGCCCTCGCGCCGGCCGCTATATATGATCGCGGCCATGATAGCCACGAGCTCGGTAGGCTGCATCAGCTTGCTCCGCCGCCGGGGACACTGCACGGCCCTCAAAAAGGAGAGCATAGGGATTGCCGGTCGGACGCGCAACCCGACAACGATCCGGCTACGTTTCCGCCCATGCCGGCACCCACCCTCCAGACCTTCCTGTTCGATCTCGACGGTACGCTGATCGATTCGGTGCGGCTCATCCTCGACAGCTACCACCACACGCTCGCCGAGCACGGGCTCCCGCCGCGGAGCGACGAGGAGTGGCTGCGCGGCGTCGGTACGCCACTCGCCGCGCAGTTCGCCGAGTGGGGAGGCGAGCCGGCAATGCTCGAGGACCTGATCGCGACCTACCGGCGCTACAACCTGGCCAACCATGATCGGATGGTCACCGTGTATCCCGGCGTCGTCGCCGCGGTGGAGGCCATCCGGCGCCGCGGCCGGGCGACCGGGCTCGTCACCAGCAAGAACCGGTCGGGCGCGGTACGCGGGCTCACCCTCGCGAAGCTCGAGGCGATGATGGACGTCCTGGTCTGTGCCGACGAGGTCACCAACGCCAAGCCCCACCCGGAGCCGGTCGAGAAGGCGGTCGCGTTGCTCCATGCCGACCGGGCGACGACGGTCTATGTGGGCGACAGCATCCACGACATGCTGGCGGGGCGGGCGGCGGGCGTTCGCACCGCCGCCGCGTTGTGGGGACCGTTCGGCCGGGATCACCTGGCGGGAGCGTCGCCGGACTACTGGCTGGAGTCCACGGCGGATCTGCTGGCGTTGCTGGATTGACCGAGGGCGGGCGGCTCGGTGCGCCCGACCGGCAGGGGGGCCCCTGTTTCCTTTCAGTGGTCCAGAACCTCTCACCCGTCCAGAATCTCGCGGGTCCGCCGAACCAGCTGCTCCGCCGTGAACGGCTTCTCCACGAAACCCGTGCCGGGGGGCATCGTTCCGTCCGTGGTTACCGCCCGTTCGCTGTAGCCCGACATGAACAGGACCTTGAGCGCGGGGTGGCGTTCGCGCAGGCGCTCGACCAGTTCGCGGCCGCCCATCTCGGGCATCACGAGATCCGTGACCACCATATCCACCCTGGCGCCGCTCTCTATCAATCGCAGCGCCTCCTGTCCGTGGCGCGCTTCCATGACCGTGTAGCCCTGGCGCTCAAACAGCCGCCGCACCGAGGAGCGGACCGCCTCCTCGTCCTCGACCAGCAGCAGGGTTTCCACGCCCGCGGGCAGGCCGCGTCGATCGGGCCGCTCGGGCCCGGGGCCGGACGGCCCGGGATCGTACCTGGGCAGGAAGATGGTGAACGTGGCGCCCTGACCGGGCGCGCTCTCCACGGCGATGTGCCCCCCGCTCTGCTCCACGACGCCATAGACCGTCGAAAGGCCGAGACCGGTCCCTTTGCCCGCTTCCTTGGTGGTGAAGAACGGGTCGAAGATGCGGGCCTGGGTCGGCACGTCCATGCCGGCGCCGGTATCGCGCACTGATAGCGTGACGTACGGCGCATCGACCTGGAAGTTGGCGGTCGTGATGGTCACCACGCCGCCGTCGGTCATGGCGTCGCGCGAGTTGACGACCAGATTGACCAATACCTGTTCGATTTGTCCCGGATCGGCTCGGACGTACCACAGGTCCGGCTGGAGCACGGTCTCGAGCGTGACGTTCGCGTCGAGGAGCCGACGGAGCATCGTGTCGAGCTCGGTCACCGTCGCGTTGAGCGACAGTAACCGCGGCTGGAGGACCTGGCGCCGGCTGAACGCCAGAAGCTGCCGCGTCAGGGCCGCGGCCCGCTGCCCCGCCTGGCGGATCTGCTCCAGGTCCCGGCGCAGCGGATCGCCCGGGCGGAGGTCCTCCAGCATCAGGTCGCTGTAGCTCAGGATGCCGGTGAGCAGGTTGTTGAAGTCGTGCGCGATCCCGCCGGCGAGCTGCCCCACCGCCTCCATCTTCTGCGCGTGGCGGAGCTGCTCCTCGCTCCGGCGCAGCGCGGCCTCCGCGGCGCGCTGGTCGGTGATGTCCTGGTTCACCACGATCGCGCCGACGATCTCGCCCCCGAGGCTCCGCAGTGGAACCGCGGAGCCGAGGATGGTCCGCTGCGCGCCATCGAACCCTTCGATGTGCATCGCCTCGTTGAGCGAGGTCTCGCCCCGGCGGATCGCGCGCGCCGCTCCCCACTCGTCGGGCGCGACCGGCTCGCCGGTCTCCGCCCACCATCCGCGATAGGCGCCGAGCTCGTCGAGCCCGACGTAGCGGGCGCCGCCCCAGATGGCCCGGCCGGCCGGGTTGCCGAACATGATCCGGCCGTCGCGGCCCAGCACCCAGACACCCACCGGCAGGCTGTCGAGCACCTGCTCGAGCAGCTGCACGCCGCGCGCGAGCGCGTCCTGGTTGCGGTCGCGCTCGATAGCGATCTCCGCGAGGTGGCCGGCCCGCTCGATCAGGACCCGGTCCGCGGCTCCGGGCTCGCGCGGCTCGCGGCAGTGCACCTCGACGGCGCCGAGCAGCGAGCCGTCGGTGGCGAAGAGCGGTGTAGCCCAGGCCGCACGGATGCCTTCCGAGACCAGCGGCCCGGCCCACGCCGGAGCGCCGGCGGCGGTCAGGTCGGGATACACGACCCGCGTCCGCCGGGTGGCCGCCAGGGCGCCAAGGCCGGCGTCCGGCTCGAGCGGCAGGCGAGCCAGAACATCCCGCAGCGCGGGCGGCAGGCTGGGGCCGGCGGCGAGCCGGAGCTCCCGCGACTCGGCGGCGACGACCAGGATCGCCGCGGTGAGCCCGTCCTGTCGCATCTCCGCGACCCGCACCACCCGCTCGAGCACGGCGCCGAGCTCGAGTCCGGCGGCGATCTGCTCGAGGAGCTGGCTCTGGCCGGTCGCGAACAGGTCCTCGCCGGTCTCATCGCTCGCGTCCACGACGGAGCCGACCATGCGGACCGCGTCACCCGCCTCGTCGCGGACGATCGCGGCGCGGTCGCGCACGTGCGCGTAGCTGCCGTCGGCCCGCCGGAAGCGGTACGTGTCGGACCAGCCGGCCGACCCTCGCGCGACGGCGGCCTGGATGGCGCTCACGACGCGTTCCCGGTCGTCCGCGTGCAGCCGCTCGTACCACCATGCCGCCGAGGCGTCGGCGCCCGACCCGCCGTAGCCGAACCCCCCGAGCGGGGGCTCGGTCCAGGCGATCCGATCGGTGAGCAGGTCCCAGTCCCACACGGCGTTCTGCGCGGCCTCCGCGGCGAGCCGGTAGCGCTCCTCGCGCCGGCGAAGATCGGTTTCGGCGGCCTTGCGATCGGTGATGTCGTGGAAGGCGACATGCAGGTGCGCCTGACGGCCGGCCGCGTCCGGGATCGCGCTGATCGTCGCCAGCACCCAGATCGGCGCGTCGTCGGGGCCAAGCAGGCGCTTCTCGGTGGAGTAGCTCGAGACTTCGCCGGCCCGGAGCAGACGAGCGGCCTCGTGGTCGGCGGGCCGATCCAGCGGATGGGTCAGGGCGTCGGCCGGACAGCCTTCGAGCGCCTCGGGCGAGGCGCCGACGAGCGCCGCCAGCGCCCGGTTGACCCGCTCCCAGCGGCCGTCGGGATGGATCAAGCCCATAGGCAGGGCGGAGCGCTCGAACACGGCGGCGGCCGGCGGCGAAACCGGGATCCCCCCGGCCCGGGCCGCGAGCGCGGGGGGCCCCCCCCCCGGCAGGTCGGGGGGCCGGGGGGGGTCC
>JAICUS010000597.1 GCA_025935735.1 Solirubrobacteraceae bacterium
AACCCGGTGATCATGCTCGACGAGGTCGACAAGGTCGGCGCCGACTGGCGCGGTGACCCGAGCGCGGCGCTGCTCGAGGTGCTCGACCCGGCGCAGAACCACTCGTTCCGCGACCACTACCTCGACGTCGAGCTCGACCTGAGCAACGTCATGTTCATCGCCACGGCCAACGTCGCCGAGACCATCCCCGGCCCGCTGCTGGACCGCATGGAGGTCATCCGCTTCGACGGCTACACGACCGCCGAGAAGGTGGCGATCGCCCGCGGCTACCTGTGGCCGCGCCAGCGCGAGCGCAACGGGCTGCTCGAGGACGAGGTCGACGTCTCCGACGCGATCCTGCAGCAGGTGGTCTCCGAGTACACGCGCGAGGCCGGCGTCCGCAACCTCGAGCGCGAGCTCGGCACGATCCTGCGCAAGACCGCCACCCGGATCGCCTCCGGCAAGGCCACGGCGCCGGTGACGATCGACACCGAGATCGTCCGCGACGCGCTGGGCCGCCAGAAGGTCTTCCAGGAGGCGGCGCTGCGCACGGCGGTGCCGGGCGTGGCCACGGGCCTCGCGGTGACCGGCACCGGCGGCGACGTCCTGTTCGTGGAAGCCACCCGGATGAGGGGCAAGGGCGAGGGCTCGCTCGTGCTCACCGGCCAGCTGGGCGACGTGATGAAGGAGTCGACGCGGATCGCGCTCTCCTACGTCCGCGGCCACGCCGAGGAGCTGGGCATCCCCGAGGACGCGTTCACCGACAAGGAGTTCCACGTCCACGTGCCGGCGGGGGCGATCCCGAAGGACGGCCCGAGCGCCGGCGTCACCATGACGACCGCGCTGGCGTCGCTGCTGAGCGGCCGGCCGGTGAAGCACACGGTGGGCATGACCGGCGAGGTCACGCTGCAGGGCCGGGTGCTGCCGATCGGCGGCCTCAAGCAGAAGGTCCTGGCCGCGCACGCCGCCGGCCTGACGACCGTGATCCTGCCCGAGCGCAACCGGGGCGACCTCGACGACGTCCCGGAGGACGTGCGCGAGCAGATGTCCTTCCACCCCGTGATGAGCATCGGCGAGGTCCTCGACCTCGCCCTCGAGCCGGCGCCGAGTACGGTAGCCGTGTGACGGCGGCTTTCCGGCGCTATGGAGAAGGAGGTGGTGGCCCGGGAGGGCGCCACCTCCCCCCTCCGCCCGACGAGGACCGCGGCCCGCGTCCACCGGGTCAGAACAAGCGCATAGCCCGCCTCTTCCGGCCCTACAAGGGCCGATTGTTCACAGTCCTGATCCTGATCGCGATCTCCGCCTCGCTCGGGATGGTGTCGCCCTTCCTGTTGCGGGACGTGCTCGACACCGCGATCCCGCAGGACCGCGACCGCCTGCTGATCGCGCTCGTCGCCGGCATGATCGGCGTCTCGGTGGCCACCGGCGTGCTCGGCGTCGGGCAGACGTGGCTGTCGAACCTCGTCGGCCAGCGGGTCATGCACGACCTGCGCACGCAGGTCTACCGCCACCTGCAGAAGCTCTCGCTCGCGTTCTTCACGCGCACGCGCACGGGCGAGATCCAGTCGCGGATCGCCAACGACATCGGCGGCGTGCAGACCGTCGTCACCTCGACCGCGACGTCGATCGTCTCCAACGTGACGACGGTCGTGGCCAGCGTGATCGCCATGGTGCTGCTCGACTGGCGCCTGGCGCTGTTCTCGCTCGCGCTGCTGCCGTTCTTCGTGCTGCTGGCCCGCCGGGTGGGCGACCAGCGGCGCAAGATCACCACGGTCAAGCAGGGCGCGATGGCGGACATCTCGTCGCTCGTGCAGGAGTCGCTGTCGGTCAGCGGGATCCTGCTGGGCAAGACGATGGGCCGCGGCGTCGAGCTGGCCGACCGCTTCGAGCGCGAGTCCGAGAACCTGGCCGACCTCGAGGTGCGCTCGCGGATGGCCGGGCGCTGGATGATGGCGGCGATCCAGACGTCGTTCGCCGTGATGCCTGCGCTCGTCTACCTGTTCGCCGGCCTTGCGCCGGGGGCGGCGTCGATCGGCACGATCGTCGCGTTCACGACGCTGCAGACCCGGCTGTTCTTCCCGGTGCAGTCGCTGCTCTCGGTCGCGGTCGACATCCAGACCTCGACCGCGCTGTTCGACCGCGTCTTCGAGTACCTCGACCTGGAGGTCGACATCGAGCCCGGCCAACGGACGCTGGAGGGCGTGCGCGGCGAGGTCCGCTTCGACGGCGTGTGGTTCAAGTACGGCGACGAGTGGACGCTGCGCGACGTCGACGTGGTCGTGCCGCCGGGCACGCGCACCGCGCTGGTGGGCGAGACCGGGGCGGGCAAGACGACGCTCGGCTACCTCGCGGCGCGGCTCTACGACCCGGCCGAGGGCGCCGTGCGCATCGACGGCACCGACCTGCGCGAGCTGAGCTTCGCTTCGCTGGCCGCGACGGTCGGCGTCGTGTCGCAGGAGACCTACCTGTTCCACGCGTCCGTGCGCGAGAACCTGCGCTTCGCCTGTCCGGAGGCGAGCGACGAGGAGATCGAGGACGCGGCGCGGGCGGCGCAGATCCACGACACCATCGCCGCGCTGCCAGAGGGCTATGAC
This sequence comes from Solirubrobacteraceae bacterium, assembly GCA_025935735.1. The sequence goes on from JAICUS010000597.1 coordinate 2,574, forward strand.
ACGGTCGTGGGCGAGCGCGGCTTCCGCTTCTCCGGCGGCGAGAAGCAGCGGATCGCCATCGCCCGCACGATCCTGCGCAACCCGCCGGTGCTCGTGCTCGACGAGGCCACCAGCGCGCTGGACGTCGCCACCGAGCGCGCGGTCGGCGAGGCGCTGGAGCGGCTGGCCGAGGGCCGCACGACGCTGGTCATCGCGCACCGGCTGTCGACGGTCCGCGACGCCGACCAGATCGTCGTGCTCGACCACGGCGAGGTCGTCGAGCGCGGCACGCACGAGGAGCTGCTCGCGCTGGCCGGCCGCTACGCCGCGCTGGTGGCGCGCGACGAGGGCGCGGCCGAGGAGCTCACCGCCTGATCTTCAGCGTCCGCCGGGCCGTCTGCGTGTGCCCGCCGGCGCGGCGGGTGAGCTTGACGGTGACGCGGCGGTGCGCAGCGACGAGCCGGCGGCCGCGCTGGTTCAGGTGGATGCGCAGGGTCACCTTGCGGCCCGTGCGTGTCGCGCGCCCGAGCCTGTGCCGGCCGGAGGAGATCGTGGCGGTGAAGCGGCAGCGGACGGGGCAGGTGAGGCGGAGGCGGACTGCGCCGTGGGAGAGGGTCAGGCGCTTCGGCACGCGCAGGTGCGGGAGGCGGGCGTGCTGGTGCGTGTGGCTCGCCGGCGGGGCCGGCAGGCTCGGCAACGGCTGCGGGGTAGGGGATGGAGAAGCGGCCGGCGTGGACGATGCGGTCGGCGTGGGGGTCGGGGTCGTCGTCGGCGCGGCGCAGCCGTCCGCGGCGGCGAGCTTCACGCGTTCCTCGGAGGCGGCGCGCTTCGCGGTCGCCGGTGCCGGTCGCGCCGGCGCGTCGGGCACGCCGTACGCGCCACCGGACACCGGGCCGCCAGTGTCATAGCTCGCGCGGGTGACCCAGCTGGCCGGCAGCTCGGTCAGGGTCTGCCCGCCGCTGGTGA
>JAICUS010000387.1 GCA_025935735.1 Solirubrobacteraceae bacterium
ACGACACGGGCGACAACGTCTACCTCAACCAGGGCCGGCGGCAGACGTACCCGAGCAACGGCCCGACCGGCACCGCGCCGCTCGACCCGCTCGTGCTGCCGGAGATGGTCGCCACGGTCGCGCTGCTCGACCAGATGTCGACGAGCGTGCCGGTCGACGCGCCGTGGACGGCGGCCAACGCGGTCGAGTGGGACGGCCAGACGCTCGAGAGCTGGGTCAAGAGCCGCTCGGCCACCGAGCGCTTCCGGCGGATCGTCTCCGTGGCCACCCGCCCGGTGTTCGGCGCCGAGCCGCGCGAGCTGTCGCTGCTGTTCGTGCTCTTCTACATCGCCGCCTCGGGCAACGAGCAGACCCCGGGGACGTTCGAGCGCAACTTCAACACGGCCGGCGGCGCGCAGATGTGGCGCTTCCGCGGCGGCACCCAGCGGATCGCCCAGCTCGTGGCGCGGCAGCTCGGCGGGCGGGTGCACCGCTCGACCGCCGTGCGGCGGATCGACCAGACCGCGAGCGGCGTGCGGGTGGAATGCGACAGGCTCGTGGTGCGCGCCAAGCACGCGATCGTGGCCATCCCGCCGACGCTGGCCGCCCGGATCGACTACCACCCGGCGCTGCCCGCGGCGCGCGACCAGCTCACCCAGCGGCTCGGCCAGGGCACGCTGACCAAGGTCACGGTGGTCTACGACACGCCGTTCTGGCGCGCCGCCGGTCTCTCGGGCACGGCGACCAGCGCCGACGGGCTCGTCGCGGCGACGTTCGACGACTCGCCGGAGAGCGGCAAGCCGGGCATCCTGCTCGGCTTCGTCGGCGGCGACAATGCCCGCGCTTACGAGGGCATGCGGCCGGACGCGCGCAGGGCCGCGGTCCTGGACGAGCTGGCCACGCTGTTCGGGCCGGCGGCGCGCAACGCCTCCGGGTACTACGAGTCGCGCTGGACCAACGAGCGCTACACGCGCGGCTGCCCCGTGGCCATCGCCGGCCCGGGCACGCTGCTGGCCTACGGCGCGGCGCTGCGCCCGCCGGCCGGCCGGGTGCACTGGGCGGGGACGGAGACGTCGACCTACTGGAACGGCTACATGGACGGCGCGGTGCGCAGCGGCGAGCGCGCCGCCGCCGAGGTCCTCGCCGCCCTTTGAGGCCGGACGATCGCGTCAGCCCTCGTCGAAGCGCGGCGCCGCGCGCAGCCCGGAGACGAACGAGGCGAAGGTGAGCGCCGAGTCCGGCGTCATGCCGGTCAGGTGGGTGAGGAAGCGAGCCGCGTCCGTCCCGGCCAAGGGGGACGGATTGGTGTTGCGGCGGGCCCCGTCGTCATCCGTGTCGCGGGGTGGGGTCATGGCTGGACCGTACGCCCGGTGCCGGACGGCTCGCAACGCGACAATGGTCCAGTGTTCATCGGTGGCAAGGTCATGTCCTCCTGAGCGGGTAATCGGCCGCTTGATACGAGAGGCACAATCGACCTTCCGTCCGGTGCGCCGCGTAGCTTCGCGGGCCGTGGCCGTGCTGACCCTGTGCCCGAGCTGCGGATCGGAGTTCCTCCAGCCGCTGCGCTGCGAGGCCAAGAGCGCCGACGTCGTCATGGTCGAGCTGCGCTGCTCTGACTGCATGACCTGGCTGAAGGCCCCGCACACCCGCGCCGACATGCGCGAGCTCGACCGCCGCCAGGCCGAGTTCCGCGCCGAGATCCTGGCGCAGTACGAGCGCTCGGTGGCCGAGAGCATGGAGGCGCTCGCCGCCTGCCTGGGCCCCGCGCTGGAGCTGGACCTGCTCGGCGCGGACGACTTCGCGCCCCGCCGGGCCGCTTAGATCTGCGCCCTGCCGGGGCCGGCGAACTGCAGCTGGGTAGGGGTGTGGTCAGCCCGGCGGTCGCGCATGGTCGATCGCTCCGGCTGACCAAGCGATCATGATCGACCGCGATGATGTAACACCGGAAGTTGGCAGGTCGCGAAAGTCGCAGATAGAGCGACTAACCGACCCCGCCCGCTCGGCCGGCGCCAAGAAGCGATCATCGCCCGACCGCGGCTGATCCCCTCACTCCCCTACCCAGCCGCCGTTCGCCGGCCCCCGGCATGGCGCATCAAACGCGCGCAGCGACCGGAGCGAGCGCACCATGAGCCCGCAGCGCCGACACGACCGCCCGCGTCGCCGGCGAGCGGTTGAGCGTGTAGAGGTGCACGCCGGGGGCGCCCTCGGCCAGCAGCTCGGCCGCCTGGGCGGTGGCGTAGGCCACGCCGAGGTCGGCGACCGCGCGGGGGTCGTCCTGGCACGCCTCGAGCGAGCGGCGGAAGGCCGGCGGGATGGTCGCGCCGCACAGCGCGGTCATCCGGGCGGTCTGGGCGACGCTCGTGACCGGGATGATCCCCGGCAGCACCGGTACGTCGACGCCGCCGGCGCGCAGGCGGTCGATCAAGCGGCGGTAGTCGTCGTTGTCGAAGAACAGCTGGGTGACCAGGACGCGGACGCCGGCGTCGACCTTGGCCTTCAGGTGCACGAGGTCGGACGCCCAGCCGCGGGAGTCCGCGTGCGGCTCGGGGTAGCAGCCGCCGAGCACGCAGAAGCCGGCCTCGGCCGCCAGCGCGGTCAGCTCGAGAGAGCTCGACAGGCCGCCCTCCGGGGCGTGCCACTGCGCGTCGCCGCGCGGCGGGTCGCCGCGCAGCGCGACCACGTTGGCCGCGCCGCCGCCCGCGGCCTCGGCCAGCAGCGCGACCAGCTCGTCGCGCGTGAACCCGGTGCAGGTGACGTGCGGGACGGCCTCCAGGCGCCGCTCGCGGGCCAGCCGGCGCACGAGCGCCAAAGTCAGGTCCCGGGTCGAGCCGCCCGCGCCGCAGGTGACCGACACGAACGCCGGCTCCAGCCGCGCCAGCTCCTCGATCGCCGCCCACAGCGACAGCTCCGCCTCCACCGACCGCGGCGGCCCGAACTCGAAGGAGACGATCGGCCCGCCGCCGCGCGCGAGGCGCTCGTCGATCCTCATCCGCCTGCCACCGCCGGGAGGATCGTCACCTCGTCCCCGTCCCCGACGGCCGTCTCCAGCCCGTCGAGGAAGCGGATGTCCTCGCCCTTGAGGTAGACGTTGACGAAGCGCCGCAGCCCGCCGCCCTCGTCGGCGAGGCGCTCGCGCAGCTCGCCGTGCTGCGCGTAGAGCGCTTGCAGCGCCTCCCCCACCGTCGTCCCCTCCACCTGCGCGGCCGTCGCGCCTCCCGCGGCGTCGCGCAGCTGCGTCGGGAGCTTCACCGTGACGGACATCAGACCGCCACCTCGATCCCGAACCGGGCGTCGAACGCGTCCAGCGACGCGTCGATCTCGGCCATTTCGAACGTCCCCCGCACCGCGTCGATGGTCTTCAGGCCGTCGCCGGTGACCATCGCCACCACGCGCTCGTCGCGCCCGATGTCGCCGCGGGCGGCGAGCTTGGCCAGCGTGGCGATCGTCACGCCGCCGGCGCTCTCGGTGAAGATCCCCGTCGTCTCGGCCAGCAGCCGGATGCCCGCGCGGATCTCGTCGTCGTCGACCGAGTCGATCCCGCCGCCCGTCCGGCGGGCCAGCTCGATCGCGTACGGCCCGTCGGCCGGGTTGCCGATGGCCAGCGACTTGGCGATCGTGTCCGGCTTGACCGGGCGGCAGACGTCGTGGCCGGCGGCGAACGCGGTGGCGACCGGCGAGCAGCCCTCCGCCTGCGCGCCGTTCATGGCCGGCACGTCGCCCGACACCAGGCCGGCGGCGATGAACTCCTCGAAGCCGCGGGCGATCTTCGTGAACTGCGACCCGGAGGCGATCGGGCCCACCACGCGGTCCGGCAGCTCCCAGCCGAGCTGCTCGACCGTCTCGAAGGCCAGCGTCTTGGAGCCCTCGGCGTAGTACGGCCGCAGGTTGATGTTCACGAACGCCCAGCCGGGCCGCTCGCCCGACACCTCGGTGCAGAGCCGGTTGACGTCGTCGTAGTTGCCGCGGATGGCCACGATCTGGGCGCCGTAGGCGCCGGTGGCCAGCACCTTCGGCTCCTCCAGGTCGTGCGGGATGAGCACGTAGGCCGGCAGCCCCGCGGCCGCGGCGTGGGCGGCCACGGCGTTGGCCAGGTTGCCGGTGGAGGCGCAGGCGATCGTGTCGAAGCCGAGCTCGCGCGCCCGGGCCAGGGCGATCGAGACCACGCGGTCCTTGAACGAGTGCGTCGGGTTCGCCGTCTCGTTCTTGATCCACAGCTCGCCCAATCCGAGCCGCTCCGCCAGCCGGTCGGCCCGGACCAGCGGCGTCCATCCGGCGGGCAGCGCCGAGCGGGTCGTGCGCTCCAGCGGCAGGAAGTCGCCATAGCGCCACAGCGAGTGCGGCCCCGCCTGGATGCGGCGCTTGAGCTCGCCCGGGTCGGTCTCGGGGAGCGAGTAGGCCACTTCGAGCGGGCCGAAACACCGCTCGCAGACGAACCGCGCCTCCAGCGGATAAGCGGTTCCACACTCCTTGCACTTCAGGGCATCGGCCGGCATGTCTTCTGCTACCTCCGCCCGGGTTCTGCGGCGGAGGTCTCGGCTCAGACGACGAGGGAGGCCCTGCACCGCATCTCCCAGGCCAATCGTCTTGGAGCCTGTTGGAATTGCCACCTTCTCCCGGCGTGCGACCGGGAAGGTTGGCGGGGTTTCATCGGGCCAGTCCCTCCACCCCTCTGGATGCGTCCAGCTATGTGATCGGCAAGAGTAGCGGATCTCAACAGGGGATATCCGCTTCGTGGCGTACAATTCCCTGCGTGATGCCGACGACCGACGAGCCGCTCAGTCCCCGTGCCGAGCCTGCCGCGCAGCCCCTTCGGTCGTCGCACGCGCTCGCCTGCTGAGAGCCCGCCGACCGAGCGCACCGAGCCCCGGGTCGAGATCGTCGAGTCCCCCGGCCTGCGCTGGATCAACATCGAGCGCCCACGGAGCCTCGAGCAGACCTGGCTGGAGGAGCACTTCGACTTCCATCCCCTCGACTACGAGGACGTCCGCTCGCGCAACCAGCGGCCGAAGGTCGACGAGTACGACGACTACACCTTCATCGTCCTGCACTTCCCGCGCTACGACAAGCAGGTGTCGCGCCTGAACGCCGCCGAGGTGGACATCTTCGTCGGCCCCGCCTACCTGATCACGCTGCCCAACGAGCCGCTGCAGCCGATCCGCTACCTGTTCGAGCGCTGCCGGGCCAACGAGGAGCTGCGCGAGTCGCTGTTCTCCAAGGGCCCGGGCTATCTGCTCTACAAGATCGTCGACGACAGCGTCGACGCCTCGTTCCCGATGCTGGCCAAGATGGGCAACAAGCTCGAGAGCATCGAGGAGGAGATCTTCGAGGGCAAGGGCGCCGAGGTCGTGCGCGACATCTCCAACGTCAAGCAGGAGATCATCAACTTCCGCAAGGTCGTGCGCCCGCAGCGCACCGCGTTCCGCGACCTGGAGCGCAGCAAGGCGCGCTACCTGGCCGAGGACCTCGACATCTACTTCGAGGACATCAACGACGCCTCCGAGCGCGTCTGGGACCTGCTGGAGAACTACAAGGAGATCGTCGAGGGCCTGGAGGCCACCAACGAGTCGGCGATCGCCCACCGCACCAACGAGACGTTCCGGGTGCTGACCGCGATCTCGCTCGTGTTCCTGCCGCTGACCCTGATCGCCAGCATCTGGGGCATGAACGTGAAGGTGCCGGGCGAGCAGTCCATCGGCGCGTTCTGGATCATCATGGCCGTGATGCTGGCCATCCTGCTCGCCGTGGTGGGCTTCTTCCGGCGCCGCGGATGGCTCTAGAGGAGCCGAAGGTCGAGGCGCTCTCGCGCCCCGACCGCACCCGCCGCATGCTCGTGGTGGTCAACCCCGCGGCCACCGGGATGTCGGAGAAGCTCAAGAGCCTCGTGGTCTACGCGCTGCAGGGGCGCTACGACGTCACGGTGGCCGACACGCAGCGCCGCGGCCACGCGATCGAGCTCTGCCGCGAGGCCGCCGCGCAGGACTTCG
>JAICUS010000803.1 GCA_025935735.1 Solirubrobacteraceae bacterium
GACCGTGCAGATGATCCGCATCGGCACGCACCGCGACGGCACCAAGACCGGCGTCTTCCTCTACTGCGAGGAGCACGCCCGCGAGTGGGCGACGTCGCTGGTCTGCCTGGAGACGGCCGAGCGGCTGCTGCGCAACTACGCCACGGACCCGGAGACGAAGAGCCTCCTGGACAACCTGGACGTCTTCATCGTCCCGGTGATCAACGCCGACGGCACGGCGTACTCGCGCTACGACTTCAACAGCCAGCGCCGCAACATGACCAACTACTGCGTCGGAGGGCCGGGCAACGACACCGACCCGCTGCGGCGCAACAGCTGGGGCGTCGACATCAACCGCAACTTCTCGGTCGGCTCGTTCTTCGACGGGTTCGTCGGCGCGTCCAGCAGCTGCACCAGCGACGTGTTCGCCGGCCCGGCCGAGTTCTCCGAGCCGGAGTCGCGCAACGAGCAGTGGGTGCAGTCGACGTTCCCGAACATCAAGTTCGCCAACAACATCCACTCGTTCGGCGGCTACTTCATGTGGCCTCCGGGCTCCTACAACAACGTCGGCCGTGTGACGCTGCCGTACGCGTCGGCGGGTGTGAACCAGTTCTTCGACCAGACGGCGCACACGACGCTCGAGCGGATCCAGAACTACCGGCACACCACGGTGCTGCCGGCCCGCACCGGCCCGGTCGCGGACGTCCTGTACTCGGCCGCCGGCAACAGCGCGGACGAGGCCTACTACAGCCACGACATCATCGGCTACGACTTCGAGATCGGGGTCGACCACATCCTCACCACGCCCGCCTGCTCCACCCCGGGCGCGACGATCGCCATGAGCGGCCGCAACTCGTGCGTCCAGTCGACGGGCTTCCAGCCGTGCTACGGCGCGGTCGGCACCGGCGGCACCGCGGGCAGCTGCCCGGCGGACGGCTCCATGGTCGACGAGGGCCACGCCGAGGCGATGGAGTTCGCCAACGGCAACATCGGCCTCCTGACCGCGGCGCGGGACTACGAGCTCGACCACACGCCGCCGACCGTCAAGGGGGTCTTCACACCGCAACCCGACGGCTCGCTGGACCTGACGTTCACCCAGAGCGAGCCGGCCGACATCTACTACACGCTGGACGGCTCGACGCCGACGACGAGCTCGGCCCACTACCAGCCGGACGGGCCACGCCAGCGTCAGCAGCCGGTGCACATCCCGGCCGGCAGCCACGTCGACCTGAAGTTCATCGCCTACGACATCAAGAACCAGACCGCGGGCGTGCAGGAGCAGCTGTTCCAGACCCAGGGCGACGGGAGCGTGAGCGGCACGGTGCCGGCCACGCTGTCGCTGAGCCTCGGGGCGCCGGCGAGCTTCGGGGCGTTCACCCCGGGCATCGCCAAGGACTACACGGCGCAGTCGACGGCGACCGTGACGTCCACGGCGGGTGACGCGCTGCTGAGCGTCGCCGACCCGGACACGGCGCACCCCGGCCACCTGGTCAACGGGGCGTTCTTCCTGCCGCAGGCCCTGCAGGCCTGGGCGACCAAGAGCGACACGCAGGGCACGGCGCCCAACCCGGTCGGGGCGACCCCGCTGAACCTGCTGATGTGGAACGCGCCGGCGAGCAACGACGCCGTCACGCTCAACTTCAAGCAGAGCATCGGGTCCAGCGACGCGCTCCGGACCGGCAGCTACAGCAAGACCCTGACGTTCACGCTGTCGACGACGAACCCCTAGTTCGAGCGCCGCAGCGATTCTTCCGGGGGCCGCCTTGCGCGGCCCCCGGTCGTTAAGGTTGTACGCAGCGGCGCAGCGCGTGCGCCAAGATGGAGAATCGATGCTGCCCCTGCGTGAACTGCTGCGCGAGCTGGAGGTGCGGGTCGTGGCCGGCGAGGCCGGGCTCGACCGGCCGGTCCGCTGGGTGCACATCTCCGAGCTGGCCGATCCGACACCGTGGCTGTCCGGCGGCGAGCTGCTGCTCACCACCGGGCTCCAGCTCGGCGACGACGGCGAGCAGCGCGAGTATGTGGCCCGGCTCGTGCGCCGCGGGCTGACCGGGCTGGGCTTCGGCGCGGGGTTCTCCCACGACGGCGTCCCCGAGGCGCTGCGGGCGGCGGCCGAGGAGCACGGCTTCCCGCTGTTCGAGGTGCCGTACGAGCTGCCGTTCATCGCGGTCACCGAGAAGGCGTTCACGCATCTGGTCAA
>JAICUS010000779.1 GCA_025935735.1 Solirubrobacteraceae bacterium
CGACGAGGGCCGGCTGCCCGAGGAGATCGTCCCCGTGACGATCAAGGGCCGGAAGGGCGAGACCGTTGTCGAGATCGACGAGGCGCCGCGGCGCGACACCAGCCTCGAGGCGCTGGCCAAGCTGCCGGGCCTGAGCGGCCGCGACGGCTCGCACACCGCCGGCAACTCGCCGGGCGTCAACGACGGCGGCGGCGCGCTCGTGCTGGCATCGGACGAGTGGGCCGAGCGCAACGGCAAGGAGGTCCTGGGCACGATCGTCGCCCAGGCGGCCGTGGCCGACGAGTTCGCCTACCTGGCCCGCACGCCGGCCAACGCGGCGCTGAAGGCGCTCGACAAGGCGGGCCTGCAGCCCGGCGACGTCGACCTGTGGGAGATCAACGAGGCGTTCGCCTCCGTCGCCCTGAACTCCACCCGGATGCTCGGCATCGACGAGGAGCGCGTGAACGTCAACGGCGGCGCCGTGGCGCTCGGGCACCCGATCGGCGCGTCGGGCGCGCGCATCCTCGGCGCGCTCGTGCTCGAGCTGCGCCGGCGCGGCGGCGGCTACGGCTGCGCGGCGATCTGCTCCGGCGGCGGCCAGGGCGACGCCGTCATCGTCCACGTGTGACCGAGCGCCCGCACATCCTGCCCCCGCCGCCCGGCGGGGGCGCGCTCCGGCGTCCGGACGAGAAGGGCGCGGCGTTCTTCGACCTCGACCGCACGCTGGTCGCCGGCTCGACCACCTACCAGTTCGGCCGCGCCGCCTACAAGGCCGGGCTGTTGTCGCGCCGGCAGATGGCCCACGACGTGTGGGAGCACCTCGTGTTCCGCCTGAAGGGCTCGACCGACCACGGCACGGACGCGGTGAAGGCGCGCATCGGCCAGATGCTGACCGGCGCCAAGGTGCGCGACCTGCAGCGGCTGTCTGCCGGCGTGCTCGCCGGCGTGCTGCCGCGGCTGTACCCGCGGATGCTCGAGGTCGCCTACGCGCACCAGGACGCCGGCCGGCCGGTGTTCATCTGCACCGCGGCGGCGCAGGAGATGGCCGAGCTGCTGGCGCTCGTGCTGACGTTCGACGGTGCGGTGGGCACGGTGGCCGAGGTGGTCGACGGCGTCTACACCGGCCGCGAGGGCGGGCCGTTCAACTACCGCGAGGGCAAGGCCCAGGCGCTGCGCGAGCTGGCCGAGCGCGAGGACATCGACCTGGCCGCGTCCTACGCGTACTCGGACTCGGAGTCCGACCTGCCGATGCTGCGGCTCGTCGGGCATCCTGTGGCGGTGAACCCGGATGCCGAGCTGGCGCGCGTGGCGCGCGAGGAGGGGTGGGAGATCATGCGCTTCGAGCGGCTGGGGCGGCGGCTGCGGATCGCCGCCGGGGCGGCGGCGCTGGCCGGCGCCGTGGCGGTCGGACGGGCGGTGCGGGCATGAGCCTGCACGAGCTGACCGACGAGCAGCGCGAGATCCGCGAGCTGGCCCGCCGCTTCGCCGATGAGCGGATCGCGCCGCAGGCGGCGCAGTGGGACCGCGACCACCGGTTCCCCGCGCACATCTTCAAGGAGCTGGGCGAGCTGGGGCTGATGGGCGTGTGCGTGCCGGCCGAGCACGGGGGCGCCGGCGCGGACTTCCTGGCCTACGTCCTCGTCCTCGAGGAGCTTTCGCGCGGCGACGCCGGCGTCGGCGTCACCGTGGCCGTGCACACGAGCGCCGGCACGCTGCCGATCCTCAACCACGGCACGGAGGAGCAGATCGCCGAGCGCGTCCCGCCGCTGGCCGCCGGCGAGGAGCTGGCGGCGTTCGCGCTCACCGAGTCCGGCTCGGGCTCCGACGCCGGCGCGATGCGCACCCGGGCCGCCGACGGCCGGATCAGCGGCGCCAAGCAGTGGATCACCAACGGCTCCCACGCGCACTCGTTCATCGTGTTCGCGCGCGAGGACGACCGCCCCAGCGCGTTCCTCGTGCGGGCCGGCGCGCCCGGCTTCAGCGTCACCCGCGAGGAGGAGAAGCTCGGCCTGAACTCCTCTTCGACCGCCGACCTGGCCTTCGAGGCCACGCCCGGCGAGCGCCTGGACACCGCCGGCGCGGGCATGCGCGTCGCGCTGCGCACGCTCGACGGCGGGCGGATCGGCATCGCCGCGCAGGCCGTGGGGATCGCCCAGGCCGCGCTGGACGTCGCCTCCGCCTACGCCAAGGAGCGCCACGCGTTCGGCGGCCCGATCGCGCGCCTGGGCGCGATCCAGCAGAAGCTGGCCGACATGCAGACCGAGATCGAAGCGGCCCGCGCGCTCGTGTGGCGCGCGGCGCGCCTGAAGGAGGCGGGCAGGCCCCATTCGGTCGAGGGC
>JAICUS010000211.1 GCA_025935735.1 Solirubrobacteraceae bacterium
CGAGAACGCGTAGTAGGCGCGGCCGACCGGGTTGAAATTGTCCTCCACGCGGTCGCCGGCGTTGGGCTCGACGATCATCCACGTGCCGTCCTCGGCCAGCGTCGAGCGCACGTGGCGGGCGGCGCCGACCGGGTCGCCCATGTCGTGCAGGCAGTCGAACATGGTCACCAGGTCGTACGGGCCGCCGCGGTAGCCGGCCGCCGGCTCAACCGCGAACGCGACGCGCTCCGCGACCCCCGCCGCGGCCGCGCGCTCGCGGGCGGTGTCGATCGCGCCCGCGTGGTAGTCCGAGCCGGCAAACGTGGAGCTCGGGAACGCCTGGGCCATGAGGATCGTCGAGGCGCCGTGGCCGCAGCCGACGTCCGCCACCCGCGCGCCGCGCACCAGCTTCTCGACCACGCCGTCGAGCGCGGGCAGCCAGCCGGCGATCAGGTTCGCGTTGTAGCCCGGGCGGAAGAAGCGCTCGCAGCCCTCGTGCACGTCGTGGACGTGCTCGTGCCAGCCGACGCCCGCGCCGGTGCGGACCACGTCGGTGATCCGCGGGGAATCGAGCACCGAGCCGATCGCCAGCTGGAAGAACCCGGGCAGGAACGCCGGGCTGTCGGAGTCGGTCAGCGCGACCGCCTGTTCCGGCTCGAGCCGGTACTGCCCGCTGCCGGGGTCATAGGCCACGAACCCGCCGGCCGCCTGGGCGTTGAGCCACTCGCACACGTAGCGCTCCGCGGTGCCCGTCCGCGCGGCCAGCTCGGCCGGGGAGAGCGGCTCGCCGGCCAGCGCGCGGTACAGGCCGAGCTTGTCGCCCATCACCACCAGCGCCGCGTTCAACGTCGCGCCGACCTCGTCCACGGCGCGGAACACGAACTGCATCAGCTTGTCGCCGTCGACGGACGGCTGCGGGACGACGGCCATGGCCGCTCCTTCGGTCGGAGGTGCATGCGGGCGCCGAGCGTCCCAGCCCGCATCAGTAGTTGCCATTGGAATGCGAACAGGTCTATAAGTCGCACTGATGCTCGACGTGCGACGGCTCCGGGTGCTCTCCGAGGTGGCGGCCCGCGGCTCGTTCTCGGCCGCCGCCGAGGCGCTGTCGTTGACGCAGTCGGCGGTCAGCCAGCACGTGGCCGCGCTGGAGCGCGAGGTCGGCCTGACGGTGGTCGAGCGCGGCACCCGTCCCGTCGGGCTGACCGAGGCCGGCCATGCGCTGGTCCGCCATGCCCAGGGCGTCCTCGCGCGGTTGGACGGCGCCGAGCAGGAGCTCGCCGAGATCGCCGGCCGGCGGCGTGGGCGCTTGCGCTTCGGCAGCTTCCCCACCGCCCTGGCGACCCTCGCGCCGTCCGCGTTCGCCGCGTTTCGCCGACAGCACCCCGAGGTGACGCTGACCCTGGTCGACGATCACCTGCAGCGCCTGCTGCCGCGGCTGGAGGCCGGCGAGCTCGACCTCGCCCTGATCTACGAGCACGACGCGCTGCCGGAGGTGGCCGCGCGCGACCTCGACCGGACGCACCTGCTCGACGACGAGTTCCGCGCGCTGCTGCCCGCGAGACATCCCCTGGCCCGCCGCCGGCGCCCGCTCGAGCTGGCCGACCTGCGCGGCGAGCCGTGGATCGGCGGGGCGCCCACCAGCGCGTGGCACCGCATCGCCGGCCACGCGTGCCGGCAGGCCGGGTTCGCCCCGCAGCCGGGCTTCGCGTCCGACGACTACACCACGGTGCAGGCGCTCGTCGCCGCGGGATTGGGCGTCTCGGTGGTCCCGGGGCTCGCGGCCGCGCACCCGCTGCCCGGGCTCGAGGTCCGGCGGCTGGCGTCGCACGCGCCCGTCCGCCGCATCTCGGTGGCGCGCCCGCGCGACGGGTACAGCGGGCCCGCCGTGCGCTCGATGATCGACTGCCTGCGCGGGGCGGCCGGAGCGTTCGCGCCGGGCGCGTGAGCGCCGCCTACGCCCGGGCCAGCAGCGGCACCACCCGCGCGGCCACGCGCTCGAGCTGGCGGCGCTCGTCGCCCAGCGGCCACAGGTACACGCGCCGGCAGCCCGCGGCGGCGTAGGCCGACAGCAGCTCGGCGCACGCCTCGGCCGGCCCGACGCAGACCCGGCCGCGCAGCTCGTCCGGCGCGCGCCCGAGCAGCGGTCCGAGCGTCCCCGCCAGCACGCGCTCGGCCTCCGCGCGGTCATCGCAGATCCAGGTCCACATCGTCGCCAGCGCGCTCGGGAGCGACGCCGGCAACGCCGCGCGCGCCGCGGCGAACCGCGACGGCGTGGTGTTGTAGGCCGACGCCAGCCAGCCGTCGCCCGTTCGCGCCACGCGCGCCAGCCCGGCGGGCGAGCCCCAGCTCGCCACCCACAGCGGCACGGGCGCCGGCGGCGCCGGACCGAGCGCGACGTCCGCCGGCACCCGGTAGAACCGCGCGTCGCGCGGTGGCGGCGAGCGCTCCAGCAGGGCCCGCACCGTCGTGAGCGCCTCGTCGAAGCGCGCCCAGCGCTCGGCGAACGGGACGCCGGCCAGCTCGTGGTCGGCGGCGGAGGATCCCGGGCCGAGCCCGGCCACCAGCCGGCCATCCCCGACCAGCGACAGCGCGGCCAGCAGCTTGGCCGAGGCCACCGGCCCGCGCACGACGACCTGCAACGCGGTCAGCGCCAGCGTCAGCCCGTCCGCGCGCTCGGCCACCGACGCCAGGGCGGTCGGCCCGTCGAGCCAGTCGCGGGAGAACACGAGATGGTCATTGGCCGAGACGGCCGCGAGCCCGCACTCGCGCGCGCCGTCCACCACGTCACGCAGGCGGGCCGGCGAGATCGGCTCGCCGGCCCACGGGATCAGAGGAAGGTGAACGCCCAGATCCACCGCGGCCCCGACACTACGCCACGCGGCGCCGGGGCCCGGGGATCACGGCGCCGTCGTCGACAGCGTGAAGGTCACCGTTCCCGTGTAGGCGCCGGTGCGCAACGGCTGCGTCGCGCCGATGTGCTGGTGGAACGCGATCGTCACCGGGTCGTTGGACACGGGTCCGTCCCAGCTCGCCTTGGAGAGCTCGACCTGCAGCGGATCGGCCAGCGTGAACGCGCCGTTGCTCAGGTGCCCGGGGTCGCTGAAGCTCAGCTTGGTAACGCGGGCGGTCGAGGTGATCGTCGCGGTCGTGGAGGCGTCGTACGTGTGGTCGACGCCGGGCGTGAACGCGCCGAACGAGGCCGGCGCGCCGAGCGCGAGCGACAGCGTGGCCGGCACCGTGCCGCCGACGCCGCCGGTCGCGGTCACCGCCTGGTAGTCGCCGATCGCGTCGCGCAGCGCGGCGGTCGCGCTCTTGACGGCGTTGACGCCGTCGATCGTGTAGATCCGCACCGGAACCAGAGCCTGCGCGGCGTCGCGCGCTGCGAGCACGCGCTGCCAGGCATCGGGCGCGTAGGTGGCCGGGACGAGCGTGTCCACGCGGGCGATCTGGTCGCGCATCGCCGCGCGCGCCGGGGCGCCTATCACCGCGAAGAACGAGTACTTCTCCGGGTTGCCCGCGAGGCCCGACCACAGCTGGGCGCCGTCGGTGCGGTTGAACGTGTTGTTGTCCGACGTGCCGTCCCAGTCGTAGTACTTGATCTTGTCCTTGAAGGACAGCAGCAGGTCCATCCAGTCGGCGGCGAAGTCGGCCTGCTTGCGCATGATGTCCGGGCTGTTGGCCAGGTCGTTGTCGGACCCCGTCCCCCAGGCCGGGATGCGGCGGACCGGCGAGTTGCACACGTCGAGCGTGTTGCCGTTGGCCGCCCCGCGCTGCGCCCACGAGCACGAGCCGAAGGTCGGCCACTGGTGCGCCGGGTCGTCGCCGTCGGCCTCGGTCACCCGCCGCGTCGGCTGCGACGGGTCGTAGTCCGGGTTGGGCTCGAAGTCGCTGCGGATGTCGGACTCGGAGATCGAGATCTCGTCGGCCACCGTGAGCCCCGCCTCGATCTGGGCCTTCAGCTGGGCGATCGACGGGTACGCCCAGGCGAGCCGGCCCTGCATGCCGTAGCCGTCGATGTTCCCGGCGTCGTGGATGGGCCGGAGCATCTTGATCGTCTGGCTCATCTTGGGCTCGTAGAGCTTGTCGGAGTCCTGGAAGTCGTTGTAGTAGAGCTTCCAGTGCACGCCGGCCGCGTCCGACCACTTGCGGGCGGACGCGAACGCCTGCCGCACCCAGGCCGACTCCGCGTACAGCCGCGCATCCGGGTCGCCGTCCAGGTCCGGCCGGCGGAAGATGCGGCCCCACTGGCTGACCTGCGCGTCGTCGGCGTTGCGGATCTGCCCGGTGTAGTCGTCCACGGCCTCGTTGACGACGTCCCAGGAGACGATGATGTCGGAGTACTTCGCGTACTTGTCCACCATCAGGTGGATGTAGTTGTCCAGGCGCTTGAGCATCGTCGCCGGGCTCGCCCAGTCCGGGTTGGCCTGGTCATAGATGAAGCCGTTGCAGAAGAACCAGTTGGGCTGCTGGCCGCCGTGCCAGGCGAACACGTGGCCGCGGACGACCTTCTTCTGGTCCTCTGGGAGGTGGTTGGCCGCGTTGTAGGCCTCGATCGCCTGCAGGATGCCCTCGGCCTGGAACGACGCCGTCGTCGGCTGCAGGACGATCTGCTCGTTCGCGTCCTCGATGGCGGCGGCCCTGGCGGCGTCGTCGAGCGTCGGGTCGGCGTTGATCTGCGCGACCTTGGCGACGTACGCCTGCCGCGTCAGGCTGTTGGTCGAGCTCGTGCCGATCTGGCTGTCGAGCTTGAGCTGGTTCGGGAGGGCATTGGAGCGGTAGTGGTAGAGCGCCTGCGGGCTGTTCCAGTTGCCGAACGTGCCCATCGTGAAGTAGCCCTGGTAGGACTGCCACAGCGACGGCAGGCTGAAGTCGACGGCCCGGGCGCTGCCGGCGCCGGTGAACGTCGCGAGCCCGAGGGCCAGCGCACCGGCGACCGCGACGCGCCTGCGAAGTGTCCTGCCCATCCTGACCCCTCCTCCAGAGCGATGACCGACCGGTGAGAACCTACGTCAGGCCCTGTCCGAAGTCAACGCCTGATCGGCGGTCTGACGCCGGAGTTTGGCGAAATCCTGCGCGAAGGCGATCACCCCGATGAGTTCCGGCGGCCCGGCCGGTCTCAGCGGCATGAGGATCGCGTTTCCCCGAGAGTCGCCCGAATACCGCGCAGCGCGTGACCGGCTGCTCGAGCAGGAGATCGAGCTGCGGCGGGCGACGGAGGCGGTGGCGGCGGCCCGGCGCGGCCTTCCCCCCGGAGGCATCGTCCCGGAGGACTACGTCTTCCAGGGACAGGAGGGGGACGTTCGGCTGTCCCAGCTGTTCGCAGCGGGCAGGGATTCGCTGGCCATCTACAGCTTCATGTTCCCGCGCGATCCCGAGGACCTCAGCCCCGGGCCGGCGGTCGGCGAGACCGCGAAGCTGCCCTTGCCCGAGGGCCCGTGCCCCTCCTGCGCCGCCCTGCTCGACCAGCTGGACGGCGCCGCGGAGCACGCCGCCCAGCACATGAGCCTCGCCGTGGTGGCGAAGGCGCCGATCGAGCGCGTGCTCACCTTCGGCGCCGAACGCGGTTGGCGGCGCCTGCGCCTGCTCTCGTCCGCGGCCAACCGCTACAACCGCGACTATCTCGCGGAGACGCCGGAGGGGACGCAGCGGCCGATGCTCACCGTCTTCCACCGCGAGGACAGGGTCATCCGCCACTTCTGGAGCTCGGAGCTGTTCTACGCCCCGTCGGAACCCGGGGAGGAGCCGCGGCACGTCGGCACCCTCGAGCCGCTGTGGAACCTGTTCGACCTCACCCCAGAGGGACGGCCCGACTGGCACGAGCAGCTGAGCTACAGGTAGTTCAGCGGGTTCGTGACCTGGCCGTTGATGCGCACCTCGAAGTGCAGGTGCGGGCCGAAGCAGCGGCCGGTGCAGTCCGAGTAGCCGATGACCTGGCCCTGGGCGACGTGCTGGCCCATGGACACGGCGAAGCGCTCCTGGTGGGCGTAGCAGGTGGACATCGAGCCCGTGTGCTGGATGCAGGTGAAGTTGCCGTAGCCGCCCGAGGACGCCTCGCCCTGCAGCAGCACCACGGTGCCGGCGGCGGCCGCGCGGATCGGGGTGCCCGACGGCACGCCGATGTCGATCCCCGGGTGGCAGGACTCCCAGGCGCGCGCCTCGCAGAACGGCGACGTGATCGGGCCGTTGACCGGCCAGATCAGCCCGCCCGAGCCCGGCCGCACCGGCCCGGCCACCGCGGGCCCGGCGGCGGCGGCCAGCCGCCGCTCGATCTTGCGCTGCTCGGAGCGCAGGCTCGCCACGTCGTCCTCGAGCTTGTGCCGGCTCGACACCGAGCGCGACAGCAGGTGCTGCTTGCCCGCGCGGTAGCCGGCGAGCTTGTTGCGCGTCCCCTGCAGGCCGACCTTGACCGTGGCCACCTGGTCGCGCTGGGCCTGGATGCGCGCGGCGACCCGGGTCTCCTTGCGCTCCAGCACGCCGAGGCGCTTGGCCGCGGCGGCCGACTCCGTCCGGGCGGTCCGCACGGCGTCGATGATCTGGGCGTCCTGGTGGGAGACGCGCGACATGAACTCGGTGCGCTCGAGCAGGTCGGCGAAGCCGTCGGAGTTCAGCACCACCGTGACGAGGTCCGGCCGGTCGCCCTCGTAGATCTGCACGAGCCGCTGGGCGAGCACGCGGCGCGCCTCCAGCAGCCGCGCGCGCAGCCGCGCGAGCCGCTGGCGCTCGGCCCGCAGCCGCGCCTGCACGCGCTGGAGCTGCAGCCGCTCGGCGTCGAGGTTGGTCTGCAGGCGCTGCTGGCGGCCGGCCAGCCGGGCGATCGAGCTCTGCAGGCTGTCGATGCGGTGCGTGAACGCGCTGATGTCCGAGGTCAGCACCCGCTCGTGCGCCCGCTTGGCGCCGATCTGCGACTCCTTGCGGTCGATCCGGTTCTGCAGCGACTGCGGCGTGTCCGCCGTGGAGCCGACGGGGATCAGCGCCCACAGGGCGATCGGGACCGCGACCGCGACCAGGGCGAGCAGGGCAAGGCGCATGCGCATGCGGCCGGGCATGCTAGGCAGGGGGTTCGGCCCGGCCTGCACGGTTTCCTTCATGGTGCGGGACTTTCAGGACCCGGCTAAATCTTGCTAAGGCACCTCACCGGGCTGTCACCATCTGATACGAGATGCCACGCCCCACCTCATTCGGCAAGGACACCGGCCTCCAGATCCGGATGGCCACGACCCTGTTGCTGCTCGGCGCCGTCTACGTCGTGCTCGTCGGCGCGCTGTTCGCCGCCGGCGCGTCCGGAGTGACCATCGCGGTCATCGCCGGCGGCCTGGCGCTGCTGAACCTGTTCGCCTCCGACAAGCTCGCGCTGGCCGCGATGGGCGGCCGGGTCGTCACCCCGCAGGAGGCGCCGCAGCTGCACGCGATGATCGAGCGCCTGTGCGTGCAGGCCGACCTGCCCAAGCCCAAGGTCGCGGTGGCCAACACCTCGATGCCCAACGCGTTCGCGCTCGGCCGCTCGCCCAAGTCGGCGACCGTGTGCGCCACCACGGGCATCATGGAGCTGCTCTCGCCGGCCGAGCTCGAGGGCGTGATGGCGCACGAGCTCACGCACGTGGCCAACCGCGACGTGATGGTGATGACGCTGGCGTCGTTCTTCGCCACGATCGCCGCCTACATCGTCCAGTTCGGGTTCTTCTTCGGCGGCACCTCCAGCGACGACGACGACGGCCCGTCGGCGGCCGTGCTGATCCTGGTCTCGCTGGCCGTCTACGTCGTCTCGTTCTTCCTCATGCAGGCGCTCTCGCGCTACCGCGAGTACGCGGCCGACCGCGGCTCGGCGCTGATCACCGGCCGCCCGTCCGCGCTGGCCAGCGCGCTCGTGAAGATCTCCACCGGCATGCACCGGATCCCGCAGCGCGACCTGCGCGCCGCCGGCCAGATGAACGCGTTCTTCATCTTCCCGGCGGGCGCCGGCAAGGGCCTCGGCGAGCTGTTCGCCACGCACCCGCCGATGGAGAAGCGCATCGCCCGCCTGCAGCGCCTGGAGGGCCAGCTGCAGGGTACGATCGCCGCCTAGTGGTCTTCCCCGTGACTACGGTGGGTCGCTCGCGGCCGCAACCGTCGTGCCTGCCGGTGCCCGGCGGGCGCGAGCCTGCTGGGGGCACGGGTGCGCCCGGCGGGTGCCGGCAGGCGCGGCGGGGGCCCGCGAGAACCCCGCGTAGTCGCGGAGGAGGCCACTAGTGGGCCTGTTCGACATCCTGCGCGGCAAGCGCGAGCTCAAGCAGCCCGCGGCCGACCGGCTGTTCGCCATGGCGACGGCCTACGTCAAGCTCGAGGACGAGCTCAACCTGAAGTCCTCGGGCAAGGCGGCGATCGTCTTCCAGCCGCTGGCCACGGCCGACTTCGAGGGCATCGTGCGCGACATGGAGGAGATCGTCCGCGGCACCGGCGACGAGACGGGCACGACGGTCAGCGCCGAGGACGACAGCTACGGCTACCGCTGGATGGTGCTCGCCGACCCCGAGATGGAGGATCTCGTGGTCGGCGTCAACGGCGTCTCCACGGCGATCCAGGGCGGCGGCTACGGCGAGCGCATCCTCTGCGCGGTCTTCTCCTTCCGCGACGACCGCGGCCGCCCCGTCTACTGGATCTACAACTACAAGCGCGGCGCGTTCTACCCGTTCGTGCCCACAGCCGGCGAGCAGCAGCGCGACAACGAGCGCGAGCTGCGGCTGAAGGCCCAGGTCGGCATGGACCTGCCCGTCGAGGCCGACCTCGAGCGCTGGTTCGCGCTCTGGGGCATCCCTATCTGAGCACGTCGACTGCCGCGCTGACCATCGCCTGCACGCCGGTCTCCAGCGTCGGGTGGATGACCGGGGCGAACGCCGGGTTGTGGTTGGTCGGGATGTCCTGGGCGACGCGGCCCGCCCGCTCGGCGGCGCGGTAGACGTCGGCGTCGATCCCGCCGACGTACCAGAACACCGACGGCACGCCCCACTCGGTGCCGAAGGAGCCGAAGTCCTCGCTGGCGGAGTACGGCGCCGCCAGCTCGTGCACGCGCTCTGAGCCGAAGCGGGCGCGCAGTGCGTCCGCCACGCGGGCGGTGCGGTCGGGGTCGTTGACCGTGAGCGGGTAGTGCTCGGTGGTGGTGATCTCCGGCGCCCGCGGCGCGCCGGACGCGGCCGCCTCGGCCTCGACGATCCGCTTGATGGCGTCCAGCACGTGCGCGCGCACCTGCTCGTCGAACG
>JAICUS010000089.1 GCA_025935735.1 Solirubrobacteraceae bacterium
AGCGGTACCGCGGGCAGCAGCCCGAGCCGCTCCAGCCAGCGCAGGTGACGGTCGCCGGGCGCGTAGATCAGCGAGTGCGCGAGCGTCGTAGTGGGCAGCGGCGCGGCAGCCACTGCAGCCTCAACCAGCGCCTTGGCCCGGTGCAGCCGCATCGGGTGGTGGGGCGTGGCCCCGAGCGGCTCCAGCCAGAGGAAGTGCCGCGCCCCCGCCCGCTCGGCCGCCCGCAACAGCCGCCAGGCGGCCAGCCCGTTGAGCTCCTCCACCGTGGCCCGCGGCTGGTCGCGCGCGCCCCCCGCCAGGTGGACGACCGCGTCGACGCCCCGCAGCGCGTTGCGCCAGCTCGCGGGGTCGGCCAGGTCGCCCAGCGCGAGCTGCACCCGGACCCGCTGCGCACCCAGCCGCCGCGGGTCCCGCACCAGGCAGCGCACGGGCAGCCCGCGCGCGGTCAGCCGCCGCACCACGGCACTGCCCAGCAGCCCGGTCGCACCTGTCAGCAACAGCACTCTGAGACTGAGCCTATGTCAGGATGCGGGGCATGGCCTACGTCATCGCCGAGCCCTGCATCGGGACCAAGGACAACTCCTGCGTCGAGGTCTGCCCGGTCGACTGCATCCACCCGACGCCCGACGAGCCCGACTACGACAAGGTCGAGATGCTCCACATCGACCCCGACGAGTGCATCGACTGCGACGCCTGCGTCGAGGCGTGCCCGGTCGACGCGTGCTTCGCCGAGGACCAGCTCCCGGAGGAGTGGGCCTCGTACGCGCAGCGCAACGCGGACTATTACGCCGGACGCTAGTCCCTACGCCATCGGCAGCGACATCCCGACGGGCTGCGGCGGCCCGGCCTGGACGACGTTGAGCGTCGGCAGGGCGATCGGCGCCGGCGGCGCCAGCGCCACGATCCCGCGCGCCGCGTGGCGCACGGCCTGCGCCGCCGGATCGTCCGGGTCGGCGGTGACCAGCGGCAGCCCTGCGTCGCTGTGCGCGCGCAGCGGCATGGTCAGCGGGACCTGGCCGAGCAGCGGCACGTCGAGCTCGTCCGCGAGCCGCTGGCCGCCGCCCTCGCCGAAGATCGGGTAGCGGGCGCCGTCCGGCGCGGTGAAGCCGGACATGTTCTCGATCACGCCCGCGATCTCCAGGTTGACCTTGTCGGCCATCTGGGCTGAGCGGCGCGCCACCTTCTGCGCCGTGTCCTGCGGCGTGGTGACGATCACGAACAGCGCCTGCGGCAGCAGCTGCGAGAGCGTCATCGAGACGTCGCCGGTACCGGGCGGGAGATCGATCAGCAGGTAGTCGAGCTCGCCCCAGGCCACGTCCTCCAGGAACTGGGTGAGCGCCTTGTGCAGCATCGGCCCGCGCCAGACGACGGCCTCGTCCTCCTTGATGAAGAAGCCGATCGAGATGACCTTCAGCCCGTGGGCCTCCAGCGGCAGGATCTTGCGGTCCGGCGACACCTTCGGCCGCTGGCCGCCCAGGCCGAGCATGCGCGGCAGCGAGTAGCCCCACACGTCCGCGTCGAGCACGCCGACCTTCTTGCCCTCGGCCTGCAGCGCGGCGGCGAGGTTGACGGTCAGCGAGGACTTGCCCACGCCGCCCTTGCCCGAGCCGATGCAGATGACGTTCTGCACCTGGGCGAGCGCGCCCTCGGGCAGCCCCTGCGGGCGGCCCAGAGTGCGCTGGAGGCCGGCCTTCTCATCGGCGGTCAGCGTGTCGAAGCCGACGTTGACGGACGTGACGCCGGCGACGCCCTGCACGGCCTTGGCGACGCCGGTCTGGAAGTGGCTCTTGATCGGGCAGCCGGCGGTCGTCAGCGAGACGGTGACGTTCACGGCACCCTGCTCGGAGATCTCGACAGAGCGAACCATGCCGAGCTCCACGATGTCGCGGTGGAGCTCCGGGTCGATGACGACCTTCAGCGCCTCGAGGACTTGATCCTTCGTGGGCATGCCTTTGATTCTGGCAGGCGCCGCACTCACGCAGCGACGGGCGGCCGGCGGTGGGTCCTGCCCGCGAGCTTCGCGAGCATCGCCCACCGCCGGGCCACCAGCCAGTCCGGCTCGACGCCCAGCGTCTGCGCGATCTCCTCAGCGGGCACGCCGTGCGCCAGCATGCCCAGGATCGGCAGGTCGTCGGGGTCGAGCCGCTCGCCGGCCGTGCGCAACGCCCGTGCGTCGAGGGTCGGGCGCACGTGGCCGGCGCCGGCGGCGCGGAGCACCGCCAGCAGCGTCCGGGCAGGCGTCGCCTTCGCCACCACTGCGTCCGCCCCTGCGATCAGGGAGCGGACGGTCAGCCCGCTGTCCGGGAACGCGGTGTATACGACGACGTGGGGTGCCTGCGGAAGGGTGCGGCTCCGCAGGCACAGTGAGAGGCCGTCGTCGTCGGGCAGGTGGAGGTCGAGCAGCGCCAGGTCCGGTCGCAGGTCGGCGATCGCCTCGAACCCCTCCCTCGCGGTGGCGGCAGTCCCGGCCACACGCAGGAGGTCGTCGTCCTCGAGCAGGCCGCGCAGGCCGGCCCGGACGGCGGGATGGTCGTCGACGAGCACCAGATCCATGCCGCGAAGGCTGGCCGCTCGCGGGCGGGTTCTCCATCCGGGCGGCCCCGCATCTGACGGGGGTGCCAGCCCTCAGGGCTCGACGAGGCCGCGCCGGATGGCGTAGCGGACCAGCTCCACGCGGTCGCGCATGCCGAGCTTGGCCAGGATGTTCGTGCGGTGGCGCTCGACGGTCTTCTCGCTGATCACCAGCTCGGCGGCGATGTCGCGGGTCGTGCGCGCCTCGGCGATCAGCTTGACGATCTCGGTCTCGCGCGGGGTGAGCGGGTCGTCCGGCGGGTCCTCGCCGCGGCGGGCGCGCTCCACGAAGTCGCGCATCAGCGCCCGCACGGCGCCCGGGTAGAGGAACGGCTCGCCGCGCATGGTGGCCCGGCAGGCCTCGACGAGGTCGCGGTCGGCCACGCTCTTGAGCACATAGCCCGACGCGCCGGCGCGCAGCGCCTCGAACAGGTACTGCTCGTTGTCGTGCATCGAGAGGATCAGCACGCGCACGTCGGGGCGGCGCGACGTGAGCTCGCGCGCGGCCTGCAGGCCGGTCTTGCGCGGCATCGACACGTCCAGCACGGCCAGGTCGACGTCCGGCGCGAGCCCGCGCTCGACGGCCTCCGCGCCGTCGCCCGCCTCGGCCACCACGCGCAGGTCGGGCTCGCCCTCGAGCACGAGCCGCAGGCCGCGGCGGACGACGGCGTGGTCGTCGGCGAGCATGATCCGTGTCTTCAGGGGTGCCCGACCCCCGGACGCTCCGTAACGTTCTCCGCCGGTCGGGCGGGCCCCCAGGTCGTCTCTCACTCCAGCTCCAGGGTGACGCGTGTGCCGCCGTTCGTGCCGCGAGTGAGGCTGAAAGTCCCTCCGACCAGCACGGCGCGCTCGCGCATCCCCTTGATCCCGCCGCCCTCGTGGCCGTCGGCCGGCGGGCCGTCGCCGTCGTCCTCGATCTGCAGGCAGGTGTGGCCGCCGGAGCGCTCGAGCCGCAGCGCGGCGTGCCGGGCGTGCGCGTGGCGAGCGACGTTGGTCAGCGCCTCCTGGGCTACGCGGTAGACGACGAGCTCGGCCTCCGGCGTGAGGTCGGGCAGGCCCGGCTGGACGTGGACGGCGATCTCCAGGCCGGAGTGCTCGGCCACGCGCTCGCCCAGCACGTGCAGCGCGCTGGCCAGCCCGAGGTCGTCGAGCGCCTCGGGCCGCAGCATGCGGGCGATGCGGCGGACCTCCTCGAGGCTGCCGCGCGCGGTCTCCTGCGCCTCCAGGACCTGCGCGAGGGTCGGGTCCGGCGCGTCCTTGGCCGCCCGGCCGAGCTGCAGCACCACGCCGGTGAGCGTCTGCCCGACGCCGTCGTGGAGCTCCTGCGCGACCCGCAGCCGCTCGCCCTCCTGCGCCTCCAGCGTGCGCCCCACGCTCTCGCGGCGCTCGGCCTCCAGGCGGTCGAGCATCTCGTTGAACGCGGCGGCGAGCTCGGCGGCCTCGCTCGCGCCGCCCTTGACGGTCAGCCTTGGCCCCGGGTCGAGCGGGTCGATCGTGCGCGCGAACGCGGTGAGCTGGCGCAGCGGCGCGAACGCCGCCCGCAGCAGCAGCAGGTTGAGGCCGATGATCACCGCCAGCCCGCCGAAGAAGATCGCCAGCTCGCGCACGGCGACGTCGTTGCGCGAGCGGTAGGCCAGCGCGGTGACCACGCAGGCGGCGGCGAGCACGGCCGCGTTGCCGGCGGCCACGCGCCAGAACAGCGCAGGCCGCAGCCGCGGGCGGGCGCTCACGCGCCGGGCGGTTGCGGGAAGGACACGACGCTGGAGTGTGGGTCGGGCACCACCGGCACGCAAGCCCAAGCGTGTTCGAGGGGGTCTGGCCACGTACACGCCGCCGTTATGGAGGCCGGCGTGCCGGTGGGCCCTACGTCCATGTCGCATGAGCAAGCTTGACGGCGCCCAGGGGTGCGCGCCATCGGGGGAACCATGTATCCGGGGGTGGGGGAGCCCCTCGCCTCGCTGCGCCGGCGAACGGCGGCTGGGTGGGGAAGTGAGTGCCCTGGCCGCCGTGCGCGAATGATCGGCTCGATGGCGCCCGCGGGCGGCGCGTGTCGCGCTACGCGGGGATAGTCCGACGAACCTTACTCCCGAAACCCTGAGCAAAGCCGAGTGTGCGCGCACGTGATCGATTCCCGCACGCGCCTCCTGATCCCCGACACCCGGCGCTCCAACGCGACCAAAGGCCGACCGCCCCCTACCCAGCCGCCGTTCGCCGGCCCCGGCAGGCGGCAAGAGGCGAGCGGTTCGCCGGCCCCGGCACGGCGCCGCTTAAAGACCGACGCCGCACCCCGGAGGGCACGGCGACGGTTGAGGGAGGAGAGGGTGCTGCACCCGCCGGCAGGTATGAGGCCGACGGGTCCCGCCGGCGGGATATGAGGCCGGCAGGCGTTCCCGCGGCGCCGCCCTCTCAGCCGGCGCGCGGGGGAAGTGGATGCGCCGGCTACGCGATCGAGCCGACCCGGTCCTTGGCGATGGTGCCGAGGCGCTCGGCGGTGGCGACGCCCGTCTGGACCACGTTCTCGACGCGGCCGGAGACGCCGGCCAGGCGCTCGGTCACGACGGTGCTGCGGCGGGCGGCGTCGCGCTCGACCGCGTTGCGGTTGCGGCGCACGACGCGCTCCAGCTGGGTGCGGGCGCGGCGGACGTCACGCTCGAGCTGGTTGCGGGCGCGGACGCCGCGGCGCTCGTAGCGGGACTGGAGCTTCTTGAGCTCGCGCTCCGCGACCTTGCGCGAGGTCAGCGTGTCGGCCAGCGAGCCGGCGAGCCCGATGACGCGGTCACGCGCCTCCAGCGTCGCGCCCACGTAGGACAGCGCCGCGCGCTCGGCCAGCGACTCGCCGCGCTTCGCGGTGGTGCGGGCGGCCGTCGCGTTCGCGCGGGCGGCCGAGCGGGTCTGGTTGCGGGCCGTCGTGCGGGTCCGGCGCGCGGTCGTCTTGGTCGGCGTCGTCTTGCGGGCCGACGTGGACTTGCGCGCGGTGCTCTTGCGGGCCGTCGTACGGCGCGTGCTCGGCTTGCGCGCGGTGCTCGTAGAAGTGGTGTTGGTGTTGGTCGTCTCAGCCATCTGTGGTGCCCCCTTGCCCTGAGGTTCTTAGTTCTAAGCCTTTGTTCGTGCCAGGCGATTCAGCGTACATATGTTCGTACACCCGACGCGAACCAGGGTTACAGGGCTCGCTTGACTTTGTAGCAGCACCGTCGCGCACGCACGTGAACGAGCCGTAAAGACGGCGCGACTTTGTGCGATATAGAACGCGCGTTCGGACTAGGCGGAGCGGCGCAGCTCGGGCCGCTCGGTACGGGCGAGCCAGCCCGCCGGGTCCGCGAGCTCGGCCACCGTCGGGAGCAGCTCCGGACCCGCCCAGACCCGGTTCAGACCGTCGATCCCGGCGCGGGCGACCACGCCGTCGCAGAACGCCTTGCCCTGCTCGTACTGGCGCAGCTTGAGGTCCATCCCGAGCAGCTTCTCCAGCAGCCGCAGGAAGCCGGAGCGGTCGCGCCGGCGCTTCGACATCGCTGAACGCAGCGCCGGAAGGTCGTCCAGCACCTGGGCTCCTGTGACGTCCATCACATGCTCGGCGTAGCCCTCGAGCACGGCCATGAACGCCTGCACCGAGTCGAGCAGGCCCCGGTGCTCCTCGCCGACCACCACGGTGGCGAACCCGTCCTCGCGCACGCGCGCGACGAAGCCCTTGACGTCGGACAGGTCCGGCAGCCGGCGCATGAGCTGCTTCGCGTCGACCTCCAGCGCGCCCAGCATCTCGTGCACCAGGCCCGCGATGTGCCCGCGCAGCCAGGGCACGCCGCCGAACTGCAGCGCGTGCGTCGTCTCGTGCAGCGCCACCCAGCGCAGCAGCTGGTCGGGCGGCGCGTCGAGCGACCGCGCCGCCTGGCCGAGGTTCGGCGCGACGAACAGCAGCCGCGCCGGCGCGTCGGGCCGCAGCACGGGGAACTCGTACTGGCCGAGCACCCGGCCGGCGAGGAAGCCGGAGATCGCCCCCGCCTCCAGGCCGAGGATGCTCCCGGCCATGAACCCCACCGGGCCGAGACCGCCGGCCAGCCGCCGCGCGGCCGGCTCCAGCACCGCCTCGAGCGAGACGAGGTTCGCGTCGATCCAACCCGCCCGGTCGACCGCCTCAGGGACGGGCAGCTGCTCGGCCGAAAGGCCCGTGTAGGCGCGGACGAGCCGCTCGCTCTCGGCGGCGGGCCCGTCGAGCAGCCGGAAGGGCTCCGGGTCGCCTCCGGGCTGGAGGTTCGAGACGCCGCGCGCCACCTGCCCGGCGAGCTTCCAATCGATCACCCCTCCCAGGATGGCACGCGGGCGACGTCGGCCAACCCGGCGTCGGTGCGCGCGGCGATGACCGGCGAGCGCGGCTCGAGGTCCAGCGGCGCGGCCAGCGGGTCGTCATAAGCCACGAACGCCACCCGCCCGCCCGCCTCGCGCACGATCAGCTGGCCCGCCGCGGCGTCCACCGCGCGGCTGCGCTTCAGCGTCGCCATCGCGTCGAACCGGGCGGCCGCGACCTGGCACAGCGACACCGCGATCGCTCCGATGGCCCGCAGCCGGTGGGCCACCTCGGCCAGCTCCGCGGCGGACTCGATCACCCAGCGCGGGTCGGCGGACTCGACGCCCACCACCTCGAGCTTGCCGTCGCGGGTCCGGCGCTCCTCGAGGCCCCGGTCGAGCGGCACCCCGCCGAGCTCGGCGCCGCCGCCGCGGCGCGCCACCCACTCCTCCTCGGGCCCGAAGTCGCGTACGAATCCGAACACGACGTCAGCCATCGTCGCGCCCTCGGCCACCGCCACCGACAGCGCGAAGTGCGGCAGCCCGCGCTTGGCGTTGACCGAGCCGTCGATCGGGTCGATGACCACGCGCACGTCGGGCGAGCCGAAGTCGACGAGCCCGCGCTCCTCGCTGATCGCAGTGAACCGCGCGCCCGCGTCGTGCAGGCCCTGCAGCTCGGCGAACACGATGTCCTCGGCCGCCTCGTCGATCAGCAGCGTGCGGTCGCCGCCCTCCCCGCGCGTACCCGTCTCCTTGACCCGCTCGGCCGTGGTGGGGCGGTCGTCGAGCATGTCGCGGACCCCGTCCACCGCGCGGCGACAGGCCGCCAGCCAGTCGTCCGCGCCGGGCTGCATGCGGGCCTATCCTAGGTGGCCACGTTTGAAATTGCGACGCATTCCGGCGGGCCCCGCCCGCCGCTGCCGGGCGGCCGCCACCGCACCCGGACCACCAGTATGCGAGCGGATGGCGGCCGCGGGCAGCGACGACCGGTGCAGTCGCCGGACGATGCGCCGCACTTCCGAACGGGTCCACTACGGCGGTGCCGGTGGTGCTGACGTCCGCCCAGCGCGAGGCCGTCGAGCACGGCGGCGGACCGCTGCTCGTCCTCGGCGGCGCGGGCACCGGGAAGACCACGGCGCTGGTCGAGCGCTTCGTCCACCTGGCGGAGGCCGAGCGGCCGGAGGCGGTGCTGGCGCTGACCGTCGGCGAGGCGGCCGCGGACGCGCTGCGCGAGCGCATCGAGGACCGGCTCGCCACGGGCTACGAGGAGCTGGCCGTCACCACGTTCGGCGGCCTGTGCGCGCGGCTGCTGCGCGACGAGGCGCTGGAGGCCGGCGTCGACCCGTTCGCCGCGCCGGTGTCGGCCGCCGACCGGCTGGCCATGCTGCTCGAGCGCATCGACGACCTGCCGCTGCGCCACCACGACCTGCGCGGGAACCCGAGCGCCACGCTGGGCGCGATCGTGCTGCGGATCGACCGCCTGAAGGAGGAGTTGATCTCCGCCGCCGACTACGCCGCCTGGGCGGCCACGCTGCCCGAGGACGCGCGCGGCGCCCGCGAGCGGGAGTTCGCCGCGCTCTACGGCCGCCACGACGCGCTGCTGGGCGAGGCCGGCGCGCTCGACGCGGGCGACCTCGTGCTCACGGCGTTCCGGCTGCTGCGGGAGAAGCCGCACGTGCGCGCGCGACTGGCCGAGCGCCACCGCCACGTGCTGGTGGACGAGCTGCAGGACACGAGCTTCGCCCAGGGCCTGCTGCTGCGGCTGCTCGTCTCGCCCCACGGCGGGATCGGCGCGTTCGCGGACGACGACCAGGCGGTCCACCGCTTCCGCGGCGCCGCGACCAAGAACATCCGCGACTTCCGGGCGGAGTGGCCGACGGCGACGCTCGTCCGGCTCGAGCGTTCGCTGCGCTGCCCAGAGCCCGTGCTCGCGGCCGCCCGGGCGGTGGTCGAGCCGATCGAGGAACGGCTGGACAAGGCGCTGCACGCGGCGGAGGGCCACGGCGAGGTGGCGTTCTGGCGCTGCGCCTCCGAGCGCGCGCAGGCCCAGGCGGTCGCCGCCGAGGTGGAGCGGCTGATCGCCCGCGAGGACGTCGCGCCGGAGGACGTGTGCGTGCTCGTGCGCTCGGTGCGCGGCGAGGGCCAGGCCGTCGCCGTGGCGTTCGAGGAGCGCGCCGTGCCCTACCACCTGTCGGGCGCGGCCGCGTTCTTCCAGCGCGCCGAGGTGCGCGACCTGCTCGCCTGGCTGCGGCTGCTCGTCGACCCGGGCGACGCCGGCGCCGTGGTGCGCGCGCTGGCCCGCCCGCCGGTCGAGCTGCGGGCGATCGACCTCGCCCGGGTCACCCAGATCGCCCGCCGGCGCAAGCTCGACATGGTGGCCGCGCTGACCGCCGCGCTGGAGTCGCCGCAGATCCCGCCCGAGGCCCGGGAGCGCATCGTCACGTTCCTGAAGCTCTACCGCTCGGCCGCGGCGTCGCTGGACTCCGCCCGCCCCGACCTCTACGTGCACCGCCTGGTCGAGCGGCTCGGGCTGCGCCGGCAGCTGCTGTTCGCCGCGTCGACCGAGGTCGTCGAGCGGTTGCGCAACCTGGCCCGCTTCGCCGAGCTGGCGGCGTCCTACGTGCGGCGCTCGCCGCAGGCCACCGCGCGGGAGTTCGCCCGGGCGATCGCCGCCGTGGCCGACGCGGGGCTGCGCGAGGAGGAGGCCGGCGACGCGGAGGCCGCGCGCGGCGTGCGGGTGATGACGATGCACGACGCCAAGGGCCACGAGTTCGAGCACGTCTACGTCCTCGGGCTGATGTCGGCGCGGATGCCCGGCCCGCGGCGGCTGACGCTCGAGCCGGTCCCGGACGCGCTGGTCAAGGAGGCGGTCCCGCCGCTGTCGCGCGCCGCCCACACGGCCGAGATGCGGCGGCTGCTGCACGTGGCGATGACCCGGGCGCGGCGCCGGCTCGTGCTCGCCTATCCGGAGCGCACCGACCGCGGCGCGGCCCAGCAGCCGTCGCCGTTCGCCGAGGAGGCGCGGCTGGCCGTCGGCGGCGAGTGGGAGCCGCGCGAGGAGGAGCTGTTCGGGCCGGCCGAGACGCTGCAGTCCACGTTCCGGCTGCTGCGCGACGAGTTGCTGACCACGGTCGCGCAGGTCGGCGGCCGGCTGGGCGAGCTGCGCTTCGACACCGACCTCGACGTCTCCCACGCCGTCGTCCGCTACCTGGAGCTCCTGAAGCTGGCGGCGCTGCTGGAGCGGACGCGGTCCGGCGGCCAGTCGGTCGAGGAGGCGCTCCCGGAGGTCAACGCCCGGCTGCTGCAGTCCTCGACCTCCGAGCAGCGGGAGATCTTCGAGACCAGCGCGCTCGACGACTACCTGCTGGACGCCGAGCGCGACGAGCGGCTGCGCGCGCGGGCGGTGGCCGCGCGAACCGAGCCGTCGCTGGAGACGTTCCTGCCCCGGCGCGGCGACGGGCTGCTGCTCTCGGCCACGGACATCGAGACGTACCGGACGTGCCCGCTCAAGTACAAGTTCGCCCGGGTCTTCCGCATCCCGAGCGAGCCGACGATGAACCAGCGCTTCGGGATCCTCGTCCACCAGGTCCTGGAGCGCTATCACGGCGGCGCGGCAGAGCCGGGGTTGCCCGGTCTGCTGGGGCTGCTGGAGGCCGGCTGGCGCCGCGGCGGCTTCGGCGACTCCGAGGAGGAGCGCCAGTTCCGGGCCAAGGCCACGCAGGCGCTCGTGCGCTATCACGACCGCTTCCGCGAGGAGGACGCCGAGCCCGTGTGGTTCGAGAAGGCGTTCGAGTTCCGCCTGGGCCCCCACCTGCTGCGCGGCCGCGTGGACCGCGTCGACCGGCTGCCGGACGGCGGCTACGAGCTGATCGACTACAAGACCGGCCGCCCGAAGACCGCGGCCCAGCTGCGCGAGGACGTCCAGCTCTCCCTGTACGCGGTCGGCGCGCGCGAGGCCTGGCAGCTCGACGCCGCCCAGCAGGCCTACTACTACGTGCTCGACGACGCCAAGGTGCCGGTCGAGCGCTCCGACTCCGACCGCGACTGGATCACCGAGACGGTGTTCAGCGTGGCCGACGGCATCCAGGGCCAGGGCTTCGAGCCGACGCCGTCATGGGCGGCGTGCTCGATGTGCGATTACCGGATCGCGTGCCCCGCGGCCGAAAGGTAGGGGTTTCGCCCTCCGGTCGTCCTCGCCCGGCGGCGCGCTCTCCGCCCCACCGCGGCTGAGCGAGTCCGACCTCCGTGCGACGTTACGCTATCCATCCCCGCGCTGTCTCAAGAACCGCTGGAACTCGCGCGCGAGCACGTCGCCGCTGGGCAGCGTGCCGGGGTCGGGGCGGCCGGACTCCTCGTCGGCCGCGCGCTCCAGACGCTCGACGAACGCCTGCACGTCGGGGTCGAGCTCGACGGCGCGCGAGACCTGGCGCTCGTAGTCGCCCGCGGCGTCCTCGAGCTCCATCGCGTCCACGGTCACGCCGACCAGGCTCTCCAGCCGCCGCAGCAGCGCCAGCGCGCCCTTCGGGTTCGGCGCCACGGCGACGTAGTGCGGCACGGCCGCCCACAGGGACGCGGCGGGCAGCCCGGCGTCCTGGCAGGCCTGGTGCAGGACGCCGATGATCCCGGTCGGGCCCTCGTAGGTCGGCGCCGAGAGCGACAGCCGCTCGATCAGCCCCGGGTCGCTCGCGTGGGCGGTGACCGCGACGGGGCGGGAGTGCGGCACATCGGCCAGCAGCGCGCCGAGCAGCACCACGAGCTGGACGCCGAGCGCCTCGGCCAGGTCGACCACCACCTTGCTGAAGCCGCGCCAGCGCATCGCCGGCTCGGGCCCGGAGAGCAGGATGAGGTCGCGCGGCGCGCGCGGAACGCGCGCGGCGTGGATCTCGAAGTCCGGCCACTCGATCTTGCGCGACACGCCGTCGACCAGCCGGACCACCGGCCGGGTCGACTGGAAGTCCACGAAGTCCTCGGGGTCGATCACCGCGAACGGCTCCGCGCCGAGGCTGCCGGCCAGGAACGTCAGGGCCGACGTGGCGGACTCGCCGGCGTCGTTCCAGCCCTTGAACGCGCACACCAGCGCGGGGGCGCGAAGCCCGTCCGGTCGGCGTTCCCAGCGCAGCGGCTGCACCAGTCCACCGTACCGCGTCCGGAGCATCGCCCATGATGGGTTCCATCGCCGCGACCGTCACAACCGAGACCCCGATCGCCTCGCTGCGCGCCGGGGATTCCGTCGACGCGATCCTCGCGTGCGCGCGCAAGGATCGCCTGCAGGCGCGGTCCGGCAGCCCGTATCTGGCGCTCGAGCTGCGCGACCGCACGGGGGCGATCGCGGCGCGCGTGTTCCGCGACGCCGACCTGCTGTCCGGGCGCTTCGAGCGAGGCGATCTGGTGCGCGTGGCGGGCCGGGTCGAGCGCTTCCGCGACGAGCTCCAGCTCGAGGTCCGGGCCATCGCCCGCGCCGAGGGCGCGGACCCGGCGGCGTTCCTGCCCGTCGCCTATCGCGACCTCGACGAGCTCGACGGCTTCCTCGAGCACCTCGCGCGCGAGGTCCACGACCCGGGCTACCGCGGGCTGCTGGAGCGGCTGCTGGCCGACGGCGGGCTGCGCGCGCAATGGCGCCGCGCGCCGTGCACGCGGGCCGGCCACCACGCCTACCTCGGCGGGCTGCTCGAGCACACCGTCGCGGTCGCCACGCTGGCGGTGGAGACCTCCACGCTGCATCCGCGGCTGGACGCCGAGCTGCTCGTGACGGCGGCGATCGTGCACGACCTGGGCAAGACGCGCGAGTTCACCTACGGGGCCGAGATCGGGCTCAGTGACGAGGGGCGCCTGCTCGGCCACGTGGAGCTCGGCCTGCGGATGCTCGACGAGCGGGCGGCGCGCGTTGCGGCGCTCGACGACGCGCGCCGCCTCGCGCTCGCCCACTGCGTGCTCACCCACCACGGGCCCGACGCGTCACCGACGCGGCGCTTCGCGTCCGCGGAGGCGGTCGCGCTGTACCGCATCAACGCGCTGGACGCAGCGGTCAAGAGCGCGTTCGAGCAGGGCCCGGCGGCTCCCGCCGGAGCCTGAGCGCGAACGACCAGTCGACCGGGCCCTCCTGTGGGGCCTGCAGCCAGTCGGCGAGCACCTCCTGCGAGCGCGGGGGAAGCACCCACGCCCCGTCGTCGCGGCGGCTGATCAAGCCCTCGTCGGCGAGCTGGCCCATCGCGAGCGTGACGGACGGCCGCCGGGCGCCGACGAAGCGCCCCAGGGTCTCGTGCGTGAGCTTGACCGGGAGGACGACGCCCTCGCGTCCGACGCGGCCCCAGCGCTCGGCGAGATACCACAGCAGCGCGAGCACGCGCAGCTCCACCCGCGCGAGCTGGCAGATCGCTCCCTGCACGGCGAGGCGGTGCGCCTGCATCGCCAGGCGCCGTTGGACCTCGATCATGAGCGCCGGCCAGTGGGCGGCGGCGGCGAGGAACCGCCCATCCAGGACGAGCAGCGTCGCGCGCTCGGCGATCGTGGTGCCGACCTCCGCGGCAAGGACGCCCTCGGGCTCCGGCCACGACTCGAGCACGTCGCCCGCCCCGAGCACCTGGGGGAGCAGCCGGCCGCCCACCGCGGTCTCGCGCACGACGAGGCCCTCGGCCACGAGCAGCAGGAACCCGGCGCCCGGAGACTCCTCCCACGGGCCGGGTTCCACGTGGAGCGACTGGACCAGCAGCGCCCTCGCGGCGCGCGCCCGCTCATCCTCCGGCAGCGCGGCGCCCAGCTCCGCATCGACGTCCAACAGCGCGACCCGTCCTCCGTCGGACGCCCGGCGCTGCGCGGGATGAACGAAGCGCGCCACGGAAGGCAACTACCCGGATATACGGATCTACCGACGGGTAGCCGTCCCGACATGACCATCGCCGCGATCGTCGCCATCTGCATCGTCCTGCTCGTCCTGGCGTTCCTCGCGCCGCGCCTCTCGCGCGGGCCCGAGCGGGCGACCCACCAGGCGTTCGGCGCCGGCGGCCGCACGGCGGGCAAGGCGCCCGGCCCTGTGGGGCGCCTGCTGGCCAAGCCCTTCTGGACGAGCTCCAAGGCGGCCGGCAAGAGCGCATCCGCCGGTCGCACGGGCCGCAGCAAGATGCCGCTGTGATCGGCGGCCGGGGCGGCATGCGCGATCGCCCCGGCGCGCCATACTGCCTGCATGTCGGCAGCAGCGACGCTCAGCGAGACGCTCGAGCCGCTCCGGGCGGATCCGGCGCGCGCCGGCGTCCTGCTCGACGTGGACGGGACGCTCGCCCCGATCGTCCGCCACGCGGATGACGCTGCCGTACCCGAGCCGACGCGCGCGCGGCTGATCGAGGTGGCGCGCCGGTACGGCTGCGTCGCCTGCGTGAGCGGGCGTCAGGCGACGGTCGCCCGGCGGATCGTGTCCATCGGCTCGATCGCGTACGTCGGCAACCACGGCGTCGAGCTGCTGCGCCCCGGCGGCACCGAGGTGGAGCTCGACCGCGAGGTCGCCGCCTGGGAGGGCCGCATCCGCCGCTTCGCCTCCGACGTGACCGGTGACGAGCTGCACCGGCTTCGCGTCCGCGCCGAGGACAAGCGCGCGATCGCCGCGTTCCACTGGCGCGGCGCGCCGGA
>JAICUS010000547.1 GCA_025935735.1 Solirubrobacteraceae bacterium
CCGCTCCTCCCGCCAGGGCACTAGCCGTCGCGCCCCGCCCAGACGGTCACGCGCTCCATCGACAGGCCGGCCCTGGTGGCGACCAGCCAGGCGGCGTGGTCCTCGTTGTCGGTCCACACGTCGCGCACGATGAGCGTCGCCCCGTCGCGCTCGAGCGTCCAGCCGGCCTCCTTGGCCGCGGCCTCGAACGCCGCGCGGTTCTCGCCGAGGTCGAACCCGTTCGGCAGCGTGATGTCGAACGGCTCGGATCCCGGCGGATGCTTCGCCACGCCGCAACCCTACTGAGCCGCGCGCTCGCCGCCGGGGCGAGCGCCCGGCGGCGCGGGGGGGAGGGGGTTCCGGACGCGCCGCCGGGCGCGGGATGCGGTGCCGGCGTGACGCCAACGCTCCGGATCAGAGCCTGGCCGCCGGCCCGCTTCGGCTGCTCCTCTACCCGGCTGCGATCGAGACGCCGCACCCGCGTAAGCCGGCGAACCGGCGCGCGCGGGTCAGCGGGTTGACCGCCTGTGTCATCGCGTCGGCGCGCGGTCCGAGCGCGTGCGCCCGGGGGGCATGACCACGAACGATGCGAGGCGACCAGAGGCGGACCCACCCCGGCCGATGACGGTCCATGCGCAACCCGCGCGGATCGCGCCCACGCCGGCGCCGGCGCGCGGGCGCGTCGTGTGGCTGCTGGCCGGCGTGCTGGCGCTCGAGAGCGCCGATCTCGCGACGGTCGGGGCCGTCGGCGGGCAGCTGGAGCGCAGCCTCGGCATCTCGCACGCCGAGCTGGGGCTGCTCGCCGCCGCCGGGCCGCTGACGGCGGTGGCCGGCACGCTTCCGGCCGGGGTGCTGGCCGACCGCGTCCGCCGGACGCCGCTGCTGGCGGCGAGCGTCGTGCTGTGGGCGCTGGCGATGGTGGCCGGCGGCGCCGCCGGGTCGTTCGCGGAGCTGCTGGGCGCCCGCGCGGCGCTCGGGGTGCTGACCGCCACCGCCACGCCGGTGCTGCTCTCGCTCACCGGCGACTACTTCGCGCCGGGCGAGCGGGCGCGCCGGTGCGGGACGATCGGCGCCGGCGAGCTGCTCGGGTCGGGCTTCGGCTTCCTGGTCAGCGGCAACGTGGCCGCCGTGCTCTCGTGGCGCTGGTCGTTCTGGGTGCTCGTGCCCCCGGCGCTCGTCCTGGCCTTCGCCATCCACCGCGCGCTGCCCGAGCCTCCGCGCGGCCGGGAGCCGGAAGGGGAGCGCGACGGCGTCCTGCAGGCCCAGCTCGAGCGTCGCGGCGTCGCCCCGCGCCGCGTCCTGACCGCCGACCCGCGCTGGATGTCGCTGCCGCAGGCGGTCCGCTTCGTGCTCGCCGTGCCCACGAACGTGATGCTCATCCTCGCCGCGGCGACCTCCAACTTCTTCTTCGCCGGCGTCCGGGTGTTCACCGTCCTGTTCATCGAGGGCCACTACGGCCTCGGCCAGGCCGCGGCGACCTCGGCCATGGGCGTGCTGGGCCTCGGGGCGCTCGGCGGGGTGCTGGCCGGCGGGGCGCTCGCGGACGCGCTGCTGGCCCGCGGGCGCCTCGCCGCGCGGCTGGTGGTCGCCGGCGCGGCGACGATCGCCGCCGCCGCCCTGTGGGTCGGGCCGCTGCTGTTCACCGCGCTGCCGCCGGGGCTGGCGGTCGGCCTGGTGGCCGCCGCCGCGATGACGATGCCCACCGCGCCGGTCGACGCCGCTCGGCTGGACGTGATCCCCGCCCGGCTGCGGGGACGCGCCGAGAGCGTGCGCTCGCTGCTGCGCGCGCTCGCCTTCGCCGTCGCGCCGCTGGCGTTCGGGCTGCTCGCCGACGCGTTCGCCGGGCCGTCCGGCAACGGCCCGCGCGCGGCGTTCCTGATCATGCTCGCGCCGCTGGCCGGCAGCGGCCTGCTGCTGCTGGCCGCCCGCCGCTCCTACCCGCGCGACGCGGCGGGGGCGATCGCCAGCGACCGCCGCTCGGCACCCGCTGCCTGACGGCGACTGTCAAGCAGCGGACGCACATGCGGTCCCGCGTCCGGCCGCCGGGCAGCCCGGGACTGCGACCGGCGGACGGGAAGCCCCGCCCGCCGGCGTCCATCGCCCGACCATGCTCGCCAACCCTCCCTACGCCGCGCCGGTCACCGAGAGACGCGGCGTGCCGACCGCCGACGCCCTCCTCGCCGGCGAGCTCACGATCCCGGCCGATGCCTGCGGTGTCGTGGTGATCGCGGGCGCGCGCCGCCGGGCGGTGGCGGACGGGTTGCTCGCCGGGGGCATCGCCGTGCTGTCGCTGGAGCTGCTCACCGCCGAAGAGCTCACCGGATCGCCACCCGGCGCCGGCCGGCTCGCCCGGCGGCTCGTCGCGGCGATCGACTGGCTCGACCTGCAGCGCGAGTTGCGCGGCCTGCCCATGGCGTGCTGCGGCAAGGGCAGCGCAGCGGCCGCGGCGCTCATCGCCGCGGGAGCGCGCGAGCGGGTGAGCACGTTGAGCGCCGATTGGCTCTCCCGGCGGGCACCGCGGCCGTGAGCCGCGCACCCATGTTCACCGGCGAGTCATAGCCCGAGCTTGCCGGCGACGTCGCCGAGCCCGCCGCTCAAGAGCTCCCGGGGGTCGATGCCGAACTTGCGCAGCAGGTCGCCGTGCTGCTCGGGGTCGACCTGGTCGGGCAGCTCGCCCGCGGCCTGGTCGGCCTTCTCGCCGCCCGCGCGCTCGCGGATCAGCTCGAGGATCTTGTCCTTGGGAATCTGCATGGCCCCGGCGTGTCCGCCGGCTCCGCAGCGATAAACGCCGCGGCGCCTGATCGCTGACCCGGGCGGCTCAGGGCTGACAGCGGATCGCCAGCACGGCGATGTCGTCGCGGGCGGCTCCGTGCTGCAGCCGCAGCGCGGACGCCGTGACCGCCTCCACCACGTCACGCGCCGCCCGGCCGCACTGGGCCGCCAGCGTCGCGATGAGCTGCCGCGGCCCGAGCGAGAGGTCGCTCGTGCGGACCTCGGTCACGCCGTCGGTGTAGAGCAGCAGCAGGTCGTCGCGCGCGAGCTCGACGTCCGTCTCCCGGAACTCCGCGTCCTCGACGACGCCCACCAGCGGGCCGTGGCCGGCCTCGACGGGCTCGACCGATCCGTCCGCCCGCAGGACCAGGGCCGGAGGATGGCCGCCGTTGGCCAGCCGCACGGTCAAGCCGTCCGCGCCCGGGCAGACCCGCGCCTGGACGACCGTGCAGAACTCCGCCGGGCGCCGGTCGGCCACCAGCACGCGGTTGAGCAGCGCGAGGTTCGCCGCCGGCGCCGGGTCGATCAGCGCGGCCGCCCGCAGCGTGTGCCGCGCGGCCGCCGTGATCGCGGCCGCCGCCGCGCCCTTGCCCGAGACGTCGCCCAGGATCGCCGTCCACATGCCGTCGCCGCTGGCGAAGACGTCGAAGAAGTCGCCGCCCACGACGTTCTCGTCGCCCGCCGGCAAGAACGCCGACGCCAGGTCGACGCCCGGGATGACCGGCAGCTCGCGGGGCAGCAGGCTGTCCTGGAGCGTGCGCGCGATCTCCGAGCGCTCGGTGTGCAGGCGCGCGTTGGTCAGATGCAGCCCGGCCCGGGTGGCCACGGTCTGGGCGAGCTGGAGGTCTTCCTGCGCGAAGCGCCGCCCGGAGTCGCCCATGATGAGCGACAGCGTCCCGATGGCGATGTTGCCGTCGGGGCTGGGTATCGGCCACGTGCCGAGGTGGCGGATCCCGAGGCGCTCCAGCAGCTCGAGGTACTCCGGCTCCTCCGCCATCGCGGCCAGCTGCGCCGGGGTCATGTCCTCGACCACCATCGGCCGGCCGGTCTCCAGCACGCGGGTCACGCTCGACGCCGGGCCGGGGCGATAGCGGCGGGCGAACTCCTCGGCGAGCTGCTCGCGCCCTGGGTCACGGTGGGCGAACCCGAGCAGCCGCAGCCGGCCGGACGGCTCGACGACGCTGACGAGGCCCCAGTCGGCGAGGTACGGCACGGCGCTCGAGACCACCTCGCGCAGCGTGGCCTCGTAGTCCATCGAGGAGGCCAGCCGGCGCGTCACGGTGGCCAGGAACGTCGCCCGCCGTCG
>JAICUS010000078.1 GCA_025935735.1 Solirubrobacteraceae bacterium
GTCAGCGCGTTCGTCCACGCCGCCTCGCGGGCGCGCTGCACGCTCCAGATCGCGATGCGATCGTCGACCGTGCCGGCGAGCCGGTCGAGCCGCCGGATGAGCCCGGTGAGCAGCCAGTGCTTCGCGCTCGCCTCGGCGCGCTCGAACGCGGCGGTCATGCCCATGAAGGCGCGGTGCTCGGGGGAGTCGGCGGCGAGCGTGACGCCGTGCGCGCGGCAGGTGGCCACGATCTGCAGCGGCAGGTCGTAGTTGATGTGCGCGTTCACCCCGGCCAGCGCGAGCTGGATCGGCGCGACGCGCGTGGCGAAGCGCGCCTCGAACAGCGGCCGCCAGGCCGGCGCCACGGCGGCCGCGCCGGAGCCGCCGTCGACCACGGCGGTCAGGTACGCGTTGGCGGAACGCCACGTCCGGGGCGGAGAGGAAGGCCGGGTCCGCTGCCGCTCCGGCGCCGACCAGGCCGCGGACCTCTGTCGTCACCTCGAGGTAGAGGCGGTTGAAGTAGCGCAGCCCGTCACGGCGCGGGAGCTCGTCGCGCAGCGCCTGAAGATCGGCGATGACGTCGTGGATGCTCGCGGCCGGCACGCGCGGCAGGGCGGGCACGCCGCCGGTGCTACACCGACCCGTCAGCCAGCATCCGCAGCGCGGTCATGCTCGGGCGGTACAGGTACTCGCCGCCGCGCATGGTCACGAAGCGGGGCTGGGGCTTCAAGAAGTGCGGCGGGCGACCCTGGATGGTCATCTTGCCGGCGGCGCCGTTGGGCTCGCCGATCAGGAAGTCCTTGTCGGGGCCGAGGCCGAACGGGTCGCCGTCGTCCACCCACTGCGCCTGGATGACCTCGAACTGGCGGGAGATGGACGCCTGGAAGCAGATGAACACCAGGCCGCGGTCGGCGCCGTCGTCCTCGCTCGCGCCCGGGGGCAGCGGCGGGCCGTAGGAGCGGCCGCGGCGGATGATCCGGTGGCGGTTGCTCAGCCGGCCGTCGAAGAACTCCTTGGTGTCGCGCGGGTTCGTGCGGCGGATGTGGGCGCCCAGCGGGCAGCGCAGGCCCTCGGGGTCGTCGCGGTAGGAGAAGTCGTTGATCCGCGCCGGATCGCCGGCCACGCCCGCGTCGGGGGCGTCCGGCGAGAGCGAGAGGGGCGTGCCGTCCTGCCAGCGCCCGACGATCTTCGCCCCCAGCTTCTCCGGGCCGCCGGGGTACTTGGCGCCCTCGGTGGCGATGAAGCCCCGCCAGGCCGCGGCGTCCTGGCGCAGCTTGCGGTAGACCATGAACGTGCCGTTGCAGTCGAACGGCTCGGCCGGCGCCGCGGGCAGGCCGCCGTCCTCGTCCTGGTGGCCGAGCAGGAACTCGCCGACGGCCACGTCGCGCCAGGTGCCGTCGCCGTTGGGCAGCCCGTCGCCCGGCCGGCCCCCGACGCCGGAGCCGTGCAGCGACGGCTGGGCGATCCCGTCGGCGAAGCCGAAGTGGTCGCGGCCGGCCTCCAGCGCCGCGGCGCGGGTCTCGTTGATCACGGTGACCGCGCCCTCGGCGCCGACCGTCTTCAGCGCCATCCGGGCCTGATCGAGGATCTCGTCATTGACCGCGTAGACGGTGACCAGCACGTGCGCGTCGCCCGTGCCCAGGCCGGGCTCCCAGCTCGACGGGGCGCTCGGCCCGCGGTCGCCCAGGTGCTCGGCGCGGGCGGCCATGCCCTCGCGGAACTCCTCCGGGAACGTGTCGAGGATCTCCTGACCCACGCCCACCGCCTGCAGCCCGGAGTAGGTCAGCGCGACGTGCAGCGCCGTTGGCGGCGGGCCGTCCTGCCACGGCTCGGCGGTGGAGATCTGCGGCAGCATCCGGCCCATCAGCGCGCGCGCCTTCGCCGGGTCGTCGATGCGCAGGAACAGGTATGCCGCGCACGGGTGGGTGTAGCCGCGCAGGACGTTGCCCTGGATGTCGGCCAGGTTGATGTCCGCCTTTTCGAGCTTGCGCTTCGGCAGGTTGGCGGGACGGCCGAGCCGGACGCCCGACATCAGGCCGCGAACTCCGCCCGGAAGCGCCGCTGCAGCTCGTCCGCGTCCAGGCCCTGGGCCGCGACGGCGAAGTCGAGCACCCGCTCGCGGGTGGCCAGCGCGCGCTGCACGTCCTGCACGGTCGCGCCGTGGTAGGCGTTGGCGAACAGCTGCGCGTGCACGTTGTGGGCGCGGATGTAGGCCGTGAACGCCGCCGTGTCGGACCGGCCGGGGTAGCCGGCGCAGTGGCCCCACCAGTCGTCGCACTCGGGCACCTTCTCGCACAGGTCCGCGCAGTAGCGGTCCAGCGAGCCGTCGAAGCTCGAGGTGAACACGAGCTGCGGCGCGTCGAGCTTTTCGGCGGCGAAGCCCGGCTGGTCGACCAGCTCGTCGAAGATGTGGATGCGCGACAGGTGCAGCTGCGACAGGCGCGCGAGCGGTGAGGCAGGGCCCTCGGGCAGCGTGTCGAGATAGGCCTGCAGCTCGTCCTTGTGCCCCGGCAGGATCGAGGCGAACGTGGTCAGCGCGTACACGCCGCCGGTCTTGGTGCGGAACTCGGCCATCAGAGGTTCCCCTGCTGCTCGGTGAGGAACTGCTCCCAGGCGGCCTTGAACTGCTCCGGCGACATCGACTTCGACCGCGCGACCAGCGCGTCCAGCGGCTTCTCCAGCGCCAGCGCCTGCTTGCACATGCGCGTGCTGGCGTCCGGATAGGCGGAGTAGTAGGTGCCGCCCTCCATCGAGTTCTCGGCGATCCAGGCCTTCAGCGGCTCGGCCGGCGGCGGGCCGGGGAAGTTGAAGCCGCGGCCCCACACGAAGCGGATGTCGCGCGGGATGACGTAGGCGAACGCGTCGATGTAGTCCTGCCAGGGACCGTCGAAGTTGCTCTCGAAGAACAGGTGGGCGTGCTTGAGCGTCTGCCCGTCCGGCAGCTTGCGCACGTGCACCCAGCGCACGTAGTGGATGAAGTCGAACTGCAGGATGTGCTTCTGGGCCATCGGCACGAACTTGCCGAGGAAGAACGCGGCCTTGGCCACCGGCAGCCACGGCGTGCGGACGGGGGTGAACAGCGTCAGGCCGGTCAGCCGGCCGATCGTGTTGCCCGGCTTGTCCGGCCGGACGGCGGGCGGCGCGGCGGCGGGGACGGTCTGCGTCGTGGTGCTCATCAGCGGCGGTCCCAGATCTCCTTGCCCTCGGCCTGCCGGCGGGCGTGCGCCGGGTTTCCGAAGCGCTCGTAGTACTCGATCTCCAGGTGCGAGAACTGCACCCAGATCCCCGGAACGTACATGGCGTCGGTGTGCGCGGGGAAGCGCCCGTAGGTGTCGACCAGGTAGCGGCAGATCTCCTTGGTGTAGGCGATCGCCTCGGGCGGATGGTGCTTGGCGTTCTTCAGGTACGCCTCGGCGGACGCCTTGTCCTTGTAGGACTGCGCGAACACCTCGGCGTCGGCGTAGGTGCCCCCGGGGCCGAACTTCTCCTCCAGCAGGAGGTCGACCGCCGCGTCCATGTCGGTGACGTACGGCGGGCACAGGCCCTCCA
The DNA here is from genome assembly GCA_025935735.1 of Solirubrobacteraceae bacterium. Next base: position 3,529 of record JAICUS010000078.1, read on the forward strand.
GCACGCCGTCGATGCCCACGTAGTTGGGCTGCGAGGCGGGCACCGGCGGCCAGCGCTTCCAGCGCGAGGTGGCCGGCTTGGCGCTGTACTCGCGGAAGCCGAAGCCCAGGTGGCCCTTCACCGGGTCGCGCTTGTAGACGTGCGGGACCATCGGCGCGCCGTGCACCCAGCCGCCCAGCCGCAGACCCTCGGCGGTCAGCATCAGGTTCTGCATCAGGAAGAACGCCTCGTAGTCGGTGCGCACCGTGCCGATCGACCCCAGCGGCGCCGGCGTGTCGGGCGTGACGTAGCCGCCGCGCACGCGCTTGATGCCGCCGATCGGCTGGTAGGGGATCGGGTCGACCAGCCCGAGCTTGGCCGCCGCCCAGGCCGCCCATTCCATCGCCCCCTTGGGCTTGAACGGGCTCCAGTCGTCGATGAACAGCGGCGCCTTGCCGTGCGGCTCGCTCAGCAGGATCAGCAGCACGTTGATGTACTGGCGCGTGTTGTCGACCACCGGGATGAAGCAGGTCGAGCCCGGGACGTTGGAGAACTGCGCGTTCCAGCCGAGGTAGTAGGGCCACTCGCGCGGGAACTGGAAGCGCTCGTCGTAGACCTTGCGCTTCACCGCGTTGGCGTAGGCCAGCCAGTCGGCCTCGGTGCGGTCCTGCCAGCGCGGCGGCAGCTCGCGCAGCAGCTCCATCGCCTCGCGGCCCTGCGGGCGCTTGATCAGCCACACGCCGTCGTCGTTGATCATGAACATCGCCGTGGCCTGGGCGTTGTCGGCGCTCGAGCCCGCCCGGCCGGCGACGTTGAGGAACGGCGTGCCCAGCTCCGGCTTGCCGTCGGGCTTGGTCAGCGGGCCGTCGTGCATCGTCGCGCCGGTGACGCCGACCGAGGCGATCAGGATCGCCTCCTCCAGCGGGCTCAGCGGCGACGGGTGGTTCGCGCTCTCGTAGCTGATCTCCCCGGCCTGGAGCGAGACGCCCTGGGCCACGCGGCGGGTGCGGCGGTCCTGCAGCGACGCCGCCAGCGGGTAGCTGAAGAAGTCCTGCAGGCCGGCGTGTGCGCCGGCGGTGGCGGGCGAGTCGTCAGCGGCGGTGCTCATCAGTTGTGCTTCTCCAGCTCGGCGAGGGCGGTCGGCCAGACGTCGCGCTCGGCCTCCGTGCCGAGCCAGCAGTCCAGGTGGGCGTAGTCCTTGAAGACGTGGTGGGAGTAGTGCTCGGGGCCGTTGGCCCTGCGCAGGTGGTCGTAGGTGCGCTGCAGGCCCTTCGGGACGAACATCCGGTTGTGCTCGCCGGTCATGAAGGTCATCGGGAACCGGTAGGCATCGGCGTTGGCCAGGTACACATCCTCGCCCGTGGCGTTACGAGCGGCGCTCGCCCGGATCATCAGCGAGATGTGCTCGAAGAACGTGATGTTGCCGTTGCCGAAGAAGCCGGGGACGGCCTGCTCCATCGTCTCCCGGTTGATGTTCTCGTAGCGGTAGACGTCGCCGTAGGTGAAGTAGATGCGCCGGGCCACGGGGTGGTCGTAGACGTGGCGGAACGGCACGGCCCGCATCAGCGCCTCGACCGCCCGGTCCCAGCCCGATTGCGGGTTGTAGTCGGTGTTCAAGCCCTCGATGCCGGCCAGCCGGAACAGCGTGGCCATCCGCATCCCCGCGCGGATCTGGTTGCCCACCGTGGGGATCGGGTGGCCGGCGAGCGCGGAGAAGTGGGCGGAGCGCAGGCCGTCCAGCCCGCCGCCGATGGCCATGAACAGCGACAGCCCGCCGACGCAGTGCCCCATCGCCTGCACGCTGTCGGCGCCGGTCTGTCCTCTGACCGTCGCGATCGCCGCCGGCCAGTCGCGCAAGGCGATGTCGTCGACCGTGAACTGCGTCCAACTCGACGGTAGGTCGGGGCTGGCGCGATAGTCGAGCAGCCAGACGTCATAGCCGTGCTCGCCCAGGTACTGGACCCAGTTCTTGCGCACGGTGTCGACGGCGAAGGCGCGCGCGGCGTTGCCGTAGCCGGGCGCGAGCACGAGCGGGCCCTTGTCACCCATCCGGTAGCGCGTGAGGCGGACCTCGGTGCCGTCGGAGGTGGGAACGGCGTGAACCTCGGCCTGGGGGAGCGCGGCGGTCGCGGTCATCCGTCTGTTCTATCCGCGGTTCGGCCAGGATTGCAAGGCCGAAAGGCCAGTAGAAAAACCCACGGGCCCCCGATTCTCGGCTACAAAACGAGGATGCAAGCAGCCATGGATCGGCTCGAGGGCTTTGTCTCGCGCCGCCGTCGTCTCGTACTGGGCGTGTGGATCGTCCTCCTCCTCGCGGCCATCCCGTTCGCGATGCAGCAGACCAAGCATCTGACCGCGGGAGGCTTCGAGGTCCCCGGCTCGCAGTCCCTGGCTGTCTCGCAGCAGCTCAAGCGCTTCCCCGGCGTGCAGACCGAGCCGCTGATCTTCGTCTTCGACAACCGCAACGGCAATCAGGCCGCGCTGCGCGCCGCCGTCGACAAGGCGGCGGGCGCCGTCAAGGGCGTCGAGGGCGTGTCGGTCTCGCCGCAGGCCGTGGCCGCCGCGAAGGCGTCGAGCGACCGGATCGTGCTGATGGCGCTCAGCGTCACCGGCGACACCGACCAGTCGGTCGACGCGGCGGTGAAGATCCGCAAGAACGCCGGCGTGAGCAACGACGGCGCGGTGCCGATCCACCTCGTGGGCCAGCAGGCCTTCTGGAGCGGGCTGCAGGACGTGTCGAAGACCGACCTCGAGAAGGCCGAGGGCGCCGGCTTCCCGATCGTGTTCATCGTGCTGCTGGCCGTGTTCGGCTCGATCGCGGCCGCGCTGCTGCCGCTGAGCCTCGGCTTCGTGGCCGTGATCCTCACCGGCGCGGTCGTGTTCTTCCTGTCGCAGGCGATGGAGATGTCGATCTTCGTGACCAACATGGCGTCGCTGCTGGGCATCGGCGTCGCGGTCGACTACTCGCTGTTCATCCTCGCCAGATACCGGGAGGAGCTGCACAAGGGCGCGAGCCCCGACGAGGCGCGCGCGACGGCCATGCGCACCTCCGGCCTCGCCGTGGCGTTCTCCGGCGTGACCGTGCTGATCTCGCTCGCCGGCCTGTTCCTGATCGACTCCAAGACCATGCGCTCGATGGCCGTCGGCGCGATGGTCGTCGTGGCGATCGCCGTCCTCGGCGCCACCACCCTGCTGCCCGCGCTGATCGCCCGGTTCGGGGACCGGCTGTCCGAGCGCGGGAAGATCATGAACTGGGTCGGCGCCAAGCTCTCGCCGCTCAGGCGCGCGCCCGACCCGAACCGCGCGCCGTTCTGGACGCGCTGGACGAACCGGCTGATGGACCGCCCGGCGCTCTACGCGATCCTCGCCACCGTGGTGATGCTGGTCATCGCCATCCCGGCGCTGTCGCTGAAGTGGGGCACGGGCGCGGTCGACCAGCTCCCGAAGGACCAGGAGACGGTGGTCGGCGGGCAGCTCGCCGCGCAGAAGCTGGGGCCGGGGGCCGGCGGGCCGGTGCAGGTCGTGCTCGACTTCGGGTCCAAGCCGGCCGACGCCGGCGCGGTGGGCACGTTCGCGGCGGCGGCCAAGCAGGACCCGGCCGTCGCGCAGGTGTCGCCGGCCGTCGTCTCGCCCGACAAGCACCTGGCCTACGTCAAGGTCGTGCCGAAGTCCGCGCCCGAGAGCGACGCCACCTACGCGCTCGTCCAGCGGCTGCGGGCGAAGTCCGTCCCCGGGGCGCAGGTCAACGTGGGCGGCGCGGCCGCTCAGGACCACGACTTCTCGGACCTCATCTCGGGCTCCTTGTGGAAGGTCGCGCTGTTCGTGATGATCTTCAGCTACCTCGTGCTGCTGTTCGTGCTGCGGTCGGTGGTGCTGCCGCTGAAGGCGATCGTCATGAACCTGCTGTCCGTGGGCGCGGCGTACGGCGTGCTCGTGGCCGTCTTCCAGTTCGGCTGGGTGGACAGCATCATCGGCTTCGACCACCTCGGCTACGTGAACGCGCTGACGCCGCCGCTGCTGCTGGCCATCGTGTTCGGCCTGTCGATGGACTACGAGGTGTTCCTGCTCAGCCGGATCAAGGAGCGCTACAACGAGACCGGCGACAACCGGGCGGCGGTGGCCGGCGGCCTGGCGGACTCGGCCAAGACGATCTCCAGCGCCGCGGTGATCATGGTCGCCGTGTTCGCCGTGTTCGCGCTCACCGGCCTGCCGCAGGTCAAGGAGATCGGCGTCGGCCTGGCCGCGGCGATCTTCCTCGACGCCACGATCGTGCGGCTGATCCTCGTGCCCTCCACGATGCAGCTGATGGGCGGCGTCAACTGGTGGCTGCCGAAGTGGCTCGACCGGATCCTCCCGGACGTCGACTTCGAGTCCTCGGCGCCGAAGGAGCCCAGCCGCGAGGCCAAGGCCGCGCTCGTCAGTTGACCGCGCCCGCGGGCATCCGCGACGTCGCGGCGCTCGCGGGCGTGTCGCCCGGGACGGTCTCGAAGGCGCTCAACGGCACGGGCCAGCTGCGCGAGGCGACGCGCGAGCGGGTCCGCGCCGCGGCTCGCCAGCTCGCCTTCGAGCCCAACCCGGTGGCGCGCAGCCTGCTCCGCGGCCGGACCTGCACCGTCGGCATCGTCACCACCGACCACTCGGGACGCTTCAGCATCCCGCTGATGCGCGGCGCCGAGGACGCGCTCGCCGCCGGCGAGCTCGCCGCGCTGATGTGCGACAGTCGCGGCGACCCTGTCCGCGAGCGCGACTACGTGCGCCTCCTGCTCGCGCGGCGCGTCGACGGCATCATCGTGGCCGGCCGGCGGACCGACCCGCGCCCGCCGCTCGCGGCGGACCTGCCGGTCCCGGTCGTCTACGCGTACAACCCGTCGCTCGACCCGGAGGACTGCTCGGTGATCGCCGACGAGGCCGGCGGCATCCGCGACGCGGTCGAGCACCTGCTCCAGACCGGCCGCCGCCGGCTCGCCCACGTGACCGGTCCGGCCGGCCACCATGCGGCCGCGGTGCGCGCCGAGAGCTTTGCCGCGGCGCTGGCGGCATACGGCCTCGAGCCGGCCGCGCCGGTGCGCTTCGGCGAGTGGAGCGAGGCCTGGGGGCGCCACGCCGTCGCCGGCCTGCCGGAGGTCGACGCGCTGCTCTGCGGGAACGACCAGATCGCGCGCGGCGCGGGCGACATGCTGCGCGCGGCCGGGCGGGACGTGCCGCGGGACGTCGCGCTCGTCGGGGTCGACAACTGGCGGGTGTTCTCCCAGGCCTCCCGGCCGCCGCTCACCAGCGTGGACCTGAACCTCGAGGCGATCGGCCGCCGCGCCGGCGAGCTGCTGCTCGCCGCCATCGCGGGCCGCCCGTGCGCGGGCGTGCACGAGCTCCCGTGCCGGCTGGTGATCCGTGAGTCCTCGGCACCCGCCGGGAGCTAATGTCACCCGCATAGAAGGCGCGTCGCCCACCGAGATCGTCGTCGACAACAGCGCCGGGGGCGACGCCGCCTTCGCCGCCGAGGTCTGCCGGGCGCTGCGCGCCCGCGGGTTCACCGTCGAGCTGCGCAAGCCCAGCCGCAAGGCCATGTTCGACACGGCGGTGCACCTCGTCACCGCGGGGCTGGCCATCCGCGTGCCCAGCCGGCCGGACCGGGCCACGCTGGACGCGATCGAGCAGGACGTGCGCGCGGCGCTGCTGCACCGCCCGAGCCAGCGCCGGCGCACGCGCAGCGTGCCGGTCCACCTCGGCGACACGCCGCGGGTGCTCGAGTGGATCGACGTGTTCGACTAGAGGCGGGGCCGGGAGCCCACGATCGTGGCGTGGCGCAGGCTTGCGCCCTCCACGCCGCGGGGCGAGAGCCGCAGGGTGAGGATGCCGGTGCGGGCCGTGGGGCCGCTGCCGGCCGACCAGACGAAGTTGCCGAGGCTGTAGGCGACCAGGCGCCGGCCGGTGCGGACGACCGGCTGCAGCACGTGCGGGTGCGCGGCGATGACCGCGGTGGCGCCGGAGCGCAGCGCGAGGCGGGCGAACGCGCGCTGGCGGGCGGTGGGGTGCGGGTCGCGCTCGACGCCCCAGTGGAAGCTCGCGATCACCAGGTCGGCCCGGCGGGCGGCGGCGCGCACGTCGTGGGCGATGCTCGCCGGCGTGGCCCAGCGCGTGCCCGGGCGGTGGGAGCCGGCGGCGAACGACGTGGGGAGGATGTCCGAGAAGCCGACGAAGGCGATGCTCAGCCCGAGCCGGTGGACGACCCGGGGCCGCGCGGCGTCGGCGGCGTTCAGCCCGGCGCCGACGCCCAGCATGCCGGCGCGGCGCACGCCGCGGATCGTGTCCGCGGTGGCGGCCGGCCCGTAGTCGCCGACGTGGTTGTTGGCGAGGTTGACCACGTCGAGCCCGGCGAAGCGGGCGAGCGTGCGCAGGTGGGCCGGGTTGCCGCGGAAGTTGAACTCCTTGGGCACGGGCGCGCCGCGGCGCGACACCGAGCACTCGAGGTTGCCGAACGCGATGTCGGCCCCGCGCAGCAGCGGCGCCACGTCGCCCCACGGCCAGCGCGGCCCGCGGGCCGCCATCACCTCGCCCGGGCCGTCGCCGAGGTTGATGTCGCCGACCGCGCGCAGCGTGACGTAGCGCAGCGTGACGCCGACGGCGGGGCTGACCGCCGTCCCGTCCGCGAGCGCGGCGCGGTAGCGCAGGCGCCGGGCCGGCCGTGGCCGCGTCCGCAGCGCCGCCCGCGCGCGCCCGTGGCGGCCCGCGATCAGCGCGCGCACCGGGTGCCAGGCGCCGGCGGCGCGCCGCTCGATCACCACCCGCGCGCCCGGCGGCGCGCCGCTCACCCGCAGCGGCAGCCGCAGCCCGGCCGCCCGCTGCGCCGGCGCGCTGAGCCGCAGGGCGGCCGCGGCGGGTGTGCGCCGGCGCACCCGGACCGTCCCGATCAGGATCCGGTGGTCGAGACGGGCATAGACGACGGTCCACGGGCCGGGAAGCCCGCGCCAGTCATACGGCCGCCAGCGGGCGATCCGGCGCAGCGGCGGCGTGCGGGCGAGCTGGCGGGCGCGGGCGCAGCTCACCCGGCGCGCGCCGCGGGTCACCACGACGCGGTAGGCCCGGCCGGAGCGGTGGACCGTCCCGCACGCGGCGCCGGCGCGGCCGGAGCGCGGCACGCGCAGCGCCCGCACCGGCGGCATCTCGGGGCTGGAGTGGCGGCCGATGAACGCGGCGTACTCCCGCGCGCCGGTGGAGTTGACGTGCAGCCCGTCGCCGCCGAACCAGGCGCCGTGGCCCGCGCTGAACGCCGCCCAGTCCATCAGCAGCACGCGCTCGGGGTGCCGGCGCGCGGCGGCGTGCATGGAGGCTCGCGTCACGGCGAGGTTGCGCGGCGTGACCAGCCCGAGGACGCGCGAGCGCCCGATCGCCCGCAGCGCGCGCTCGATCATCGCCCGGCTCACCGGCCCGTTCGCCCCCAGCGCCAACACCGAGAACCGCGGCAGCGTGCCGGCCCGCCGGCGGGCGGCCAGCATCGCCACGCCGTGCGTGAACTGGCGGCAGCCGTGCGCGTCGGCCCGGAAGCCGCGCCGGCCCAGGTACGGCGCGGCGAAGATCATCGTCGAGTCGCCGAGGATCAGCGGCGGCCGGCCCACGTGCGGCCTCGCGGCGGCGGAGCGCCGGGCCGCGTCGCAGGCCGCCGCCGGGCGGGCGAGGACGCAGAGCAGCGTGGCCGCGAGCAGGGCGCCGAGGCCGAGGCGGCGGGCCACGGTCAGGTGTTCTGCGTGTAGACCTGCACGATCCTGCGGTGGCTGCGGGTGCAGGTCGCCCGGCTGTCGTACTGGGTCGGGATCGACTCGCGCCTCTCGGTGCACCGGTAGCCGCTCAGGTGCGCGCAGCGGCCGGCCTTGCCGTGGCGGTGGCGGCACTTGTGGAAGGACTTGACGAACCTCTCGGCGCTCGCGCAGCTCACGCCGGTGGCCTTGAGCGACGTCACGTACGTCGCGCCGAGCTTGCGCTCCTTGCCGCGGATGTTGCACGTATGCGTCGACGCGCCGTGGGCGGCCGCCGGCATCGCGACCGCCACGGCCACGACCGCGGCCACGAGGAGCTTCGTCATTGCCCGACTATAAAGTGCGCCGGTGCGCAGCGGTGGTGCAGCCATCCTCATCGTGTCGTGCTGCTTACTCGGGCTGGCGGCGCACCCGGCACGCGCGCAGTCGCCCACGGCGCTGACGGCGGACACGCACGCGACGCAGGGCTGGATCGGCGTCCGAGTGACCGGCCCCGCGGGCGGCGCGCTGACGCTGTCGGAGGTGGTGGACGGCGTCGCGCAGCCGTTCGCCACGGGGACGCTGGCGGTTGGCGGGACGTACGCGAGCCCGCGGGCGCTGGCCTGGCGCTGCGACCGGCGCGCGCGGACGCTGCTGGCCACGGTGCTGCTGGCGGACGGAACGTCGTCGCAGGCCCGGGCGGCCGTGCGCACGCCGTCCTGCGCGCACCGCTTCAGCCTGCGCCTGCGCCCCAGCACCGCGCCGCGCGTGGGCCGCCGGCTCAGCGTCACCGTGCGCGACGCCTGGCACACCGGGCACACCGCCGCCCGCCTGTGCCTCCGCCGGGCCTGCCGGCCGCTCACGGTCCCGGCCACGGCACACCTGCGCCCCGGCCGGGCCGGGCTCGCACGGGTGGAGCTGCGCGCCCCCGGCGTCAAGGTCCGCCGCCGTCTCGAGGTGCGCGGCCGGCACGCCAGGCTGCGGCTGCTCGCGACCGGCGACTCGATGATCCAGATCGTCGACTCCGACCTGAAGGCCAGGCTGCGCGGACGCGCGCGCGTCACCAGCGACGCCCGCGTGTCGACCGGCCTCTCCAAGCCGCTGCTGCTGAACTGGCCGCTGCACGCCCGCCGCCAGGTGGCGGCCCGCCGGCCGGAGGTCACCGTGGTGTTCATCGGCGCCAACGACGGCTTCGCCATCGGCGGCGTCCCGTGCTGCGGCGCGCGCTGGATCGGCCGCTACGCCGGCCGCGTGCGGGCGATGATGGACGACTACCGCCGCGGCGGCGCCGGGCACGTCTACTGGCTCACGCTGCCGACGCCGCGCAGCGCGGCCTGGAAGCGCATCTACCACGCGGTGAACATCGCCATCCGCCGCGCGGCGGGCGGCTTTCCGGCGGACGAGGTCACGGTCGTCGACCTCGTGCGGGTGTTCACGCCGGGCGAGCGCTTCCGGGCGAGCATCCACGGCCGGGTCGTGCGCCAGGGCGACGGCGTCCACCTCAATGTCGCGGGCGCGGCGATCGCGGCGCGGTTGCTCATGCGCCGGCTGCGCGCCGACGGTTTCATTTAGGGCAGTGCTGTTCCCGACGGTGGCCTTCGCGGCGTTCTTCGCGCCGGTGTTCGCGCTCTCCTGGCTGCTCATGCCGCACCCGCGGGCCTGGAAGCCGTTCATCGTGCTGGCGTCCTACGCCTTCTACGCCGCGGCCGACCCGCGCTTCTGCGCGCTGCTGGCGGCGGTCACGCTGGGCAACCAGGCGGCGGCCAAGCTCATCCACCGGACCGACGACGAGCGCCGGCGCACCGCGATCGCCGCCGCCGCGATCGTCCTCGACCTCGGCCTGCTGGCCACGTTCAAGTACTACGGGTTCTTCGTCACCAGCCTGAACTCGCTGCTGGCGCGGTTCGCGCTGGACGCGCCGCTGCCGCTGCTGAGCATCGCCCTGCCGGTGGGGATCAGCTTCTTCACCTTCCAGGCGATCTCCTACACCGTCGACGTCAAGCGGCGGATCATCGCGCCGTACTCGACGTTCGACGTGGCGATCTACCTCAGCTTCTTCCCGCACCTGATCGCGGGGCCGATCGTTCGCGGGCGCGAGTTCCTGCCCCAGCTGGCCACGCCGCGCTCGCGCAAGGACGTGGCGCTCGGCTCGGCCGTCTGGCTGCTCGCCACCGGTCTGGTGATGAAGGTGGTGATCGCCGACTATCTGGCCCGCAAGGTCAGCGACCCGGTGTTCGCCGTGCCGGGCGCGTACGGCGCGCCGGACGCCTGGCTGGCCATGTACGCCTACGCGTCCCAGATCTTCTGCGACTTCGCGGGCTACACGAACATGGCGATCGGGCTCGCGCTGCTGCTCGGGTTCAAGTTCCCGCAGAACTTCGACCGGCCCTACCGGGCGACGAGCTTCCAGGACTTCTGGCGGCGCTGGCACATGACGCTCTCGCGCTTCTTGCGCGACTTCATCTACATCCCGCTGGGCGGCAGCCGCCGGGGCGAGCCGCGCACGAGCGTGAACCTGATGGTCACGATGCTGCTGGGCGGGCTGTGGCACGGCGCCGCCTGGACGTTCGTCCTCTGGGGCGGCTTCCACGGCGCCGCCCAGGTGGTCGAGCGCCGGCTGCGCGGGCGCTTCTGGACGCCCGCGTGGCTGCGCTGGCTGATCGTCTTCCACCTGGTCTGCCTCGCCTGGGTGCTGTTCCGGGCGACGGACATCGGGACCGCCTGGGAGTTCTACACGCGGCTGGTCACGCCCGGCCCGGCGACGCTCTTCCACGGCGTCGCGGTCGCGGCCGTCATCCTGGTCATCGGGCTGCAGCTCGTGCCCGACCGTCTGCCGGAGTCGCTGCGCATCCGCTTCGAGGACCTGGCGCCCAGCGCGCTCGGTGCCACCCTGCTGGTGACCGTGCTCGTCGTGGCGGCCACCGTGCCCACCGGCGGCGTCCCGCCCTTCATCTACTTCAGGTTCTAGAGAGCCATGGACGACTCCAACCCCGACGCCATCGTCACCACCCGCTTCGAGCACGAGCGCGGGCACCGCCGCTTCACGCTGCGCGACGCGGTGGTCTGCCTGGCGGTCGTGTTCGCGGGGCTGCTCGTCTGCTACGGCGAGGCGCCGCTGCACGCCGCGCGGGAGATGGAGCCGGGCCGGCTGCGCGACGTCGCGGTGGCCGCCGCCCGCCCGCCCGCCTGGGTGGCGCGCAACCTGCCGTTCGCCGACGCCGCGCACAAGGCCACGGCGTGGCTGTCGCCGGACCGGCCGCAGACGGCCACGCTCGCGATCGCGCCCGTCAACCGCGGCGGGGTGCCGGCGGTGACCTCCGACGCGTTCGCGCCCGGCGACCTGGCCCCGCGCCCGGCCCGGCGGCCGCTGCGCCGGCTGCTGGTCACCGGCGACTCGATGTCGCAGCCGCTGGACGTCGAGCTCGCCCGGCGGCTGACCGGCGACGGCGTGCGGGTGGTCCGCGACGCGCACCTGGGCACGGGGATCTCCAAGAGCCTGCTGGTCGACTGGACCAAGCTCGCGCCCCAGCAGGTGGCCGACGACGACCCGGACGCCGTGGTGATGTTCATCGGCGCCAACGAGGGCTTCCCGCTCAAGGCGCCGGGCGGCGGCAACGTCGA
>JAICUS010000764.1 GCA_025935735.1 Solirubrobacteraceae bacterium
ATGTCGCGGTACTGGGTGGACTCCATCTCGGCGTCCGTGCCGGCGTGGCGCGCCGGCGCGGCGGCGTCCGGCCCGTCGGCGGCGACGCCGTGGCCGCACGGGCCGGTGTCCGGGTTCTTCGGCGGGCAGGCGCGCAGCTCGGCCACCGCCGTGTAGTCGCTCTCGACGAAGCCGTCGAAGCCCCACTCGCGCTTGAGCACGTCGGTCTCGGTCTCGTGGTTCGCGCACCCCGGCGAGCCGTTGATCGCGTTGAACGAGCACATCACCGTGTCGGCGCCGGCGTCGATCGCCGCCTTGAACGGCGGCAGGTAGAGGTTGTGCAGCGTCGACTCGCTCATGTCGGTCGTGTTGTATTCGCGCCCGCCCTCCGGCTGGCCGTAGGCGGCGTAGTGCTTCGGGCTCGTGACGACCTTGTCCGGCCGGCTGTAGTCCGGGCCCTGGGCGGCGCGCACGCGGGCCGCGGCGAACACCGAGCCCAGGTACGGGTCCTCGCCCGCGCCCTCGGCGATGCGGCCCCAGCGCGGCTCGTGCGACACGTCGACCATCGGGCTGTAGATCTGCTTGATGCCGACCGTCGCGCTCTCGCGCGCGCCGATCGTGTCGTCGGCCGTGACCACCCCGGGGTCGAAGCTCGAGGCGGCGCCGAGCGGCACCGGGAAGATCGTCCGGTAGCCGTGGATCGTGTCGTAGGCGAACAGGATCGGGATGTGCAGCCGCGACTGCTCGACCGCGACGTGCTGGAGGTGATCGATCTTCGCCGGGTCGGTGAGGCTGAACACTCCCCCCACCCCGGCCTTGGCGTCCGCGTCGGTGACCTGCCAGTCCGCGAGCAGCTGCACCTGCTGGAGCTTCTCGTCGACGGTCATCTTCGAGACCAGCGCGTCAACCCTGCGCTCGATCGACCGGCTCGGCGGCTGCCGTACCGGTCTGAGCGCGCCGTCGTCGCTCGGATGCGTCGCGGCCACCACGCCGCCCGCCACACCGCCACTGAGCGCCAGCACGGCAGCGCCGATCGCCACTCCCCGACCCCTGCGTCGCATGAGAATCCTCCCGCTGAGTTCGACCGGGGTCTTCCGTCCCACGATCGGCGCGCGTTGAAACGGGGTACGCGCAGGATCGGCATGAGGCGCCTGGTCACCTTCGTCGTGGCGGCAGTGCTGCTGTCCGCCGCGCCCGCCGAGGCTTCGCCGCTCGACGGCTACGCCCGCACCACGTGGGCCTCGCTGGCCGCGATGACCGACCCGTCGACCGGCCTGCCCGCCGACAGCCTGTCCGCGGATGGGACGACGTCCGTGCAGACGTCGGCCACGAACATCGGCGCGTACCTGTGGAGCGCCGTGGCCGCCGAGCGCCTGGGGCTGATCTCGCACCGCGAGCTGGTCGCCCGCTTGGACCGCACGCTGGCGACGCTGGGGCGGATGGAGCGCTACCAGGGCCTCTACTACAACTGGTACGACGCGCACACCGGCGCAAAGCTCACCGTCTGGCCGCCCACGGGCGCGGCGCTCACGCCGATCCTCTCCTCCGTCGACGACGCCTGGCTCGCCACCGGGCTGAAGGTCGTGGCCGCGTCGGTGCCGGAGCTCTCGGCGCGGGCCGGCGCGCTCTACGACGCGATGGACTTCGGCTTCTTCTACGTGCCGTCGGCGAACCGGGTGATGTTCGACTACACGCCGTCGACCGGCCACGTGAACTGCTGCTACGACACGGCGTCCAGCGAGAGCCGGATGGTCGACTACATCGGCATCGCCAAGGGCGAGCTGCCGGACCGCGAGTACTTCGGCCGCTGGCGGACGTTCCCCGACACCTGCGACTGGTCCTGGCAGGAGACGCGTCCGCTGGGCTCCGCGCGCACGTACTTCGGGGTGAGCGTGTTCGAGGGCGCCTACCCATACGCCGGCACGCGGGTGATGCCGTCCTGGGGCGGCTCGATGTTCGAGGAGCTGATGCCCGCGCTGTTCGTGCCGGAGGAGCGCTGGGCGCCGGGGAGCTGGGGCGCCAACCACCCGCTGGTCGTGCGCGCGCAGATCCACCACGGGCTGGTGGACGCCGGCTACGGCGTCTGGGGCTTCTCGCCGTCCAACACGCCCGAGGGCGGCTACGCGGCCTACGGCGTGGACGCGATCGGGATGGACCCCAAGGGCAACCCGTCCAACGAGGACCGCACGCTCGTCGACCACGGCTTCGCCGGCTGCCCGGGCCGCCCGGCCGTCCCGGACCCGCCGCCGTCCGCCTACACGAAGGGCGTCGTCACGCCGCACGCCGCGTTCCTGGCGCTCCGCTATGCCCCGGCCGCCGCCGTCGAGGACCTCGGGCGGCTGCGCGAGCGCTTCCCGGGGATGTACGGCCGCTGGGGCTTCCGCGACAGCGTGAACGTGCAGACCCGCCGGGTGTCCGGGGCCTACCTGTCGCTCGACCAGGGCATGATCATGGCC
>JAICUS010000112.1 GCA_025935735.1 Solirubrobacteraceae bacterium
CCGAGACCATCGAGGAGCCGCTCGCCACGACCTCGCCGCGCCGGGCGATGATCTACACGATCACCTCCGGCGACGTGGCCGGCGACCCGCGCGACTGGACGCTCCAGGGCTCCGACGACGGGACGCACTGGCGCGACCTCGACACGCGCGCGGGCGTGACGTTCGCCTGGCGCCTGTACACCAAGCCGTTCGTCATCGCCCACCCGGGCGACTACCGGCACTACCGCCTGAACGTCACCGCCAACAGCGGCGAGCCGACCACCACGATCGCCGAGCTCGAGCTGCTGTCCCCGGCGCCCGGATCGCCCGACCAGGCGCAGGAGGTCACCTCGCCGATCGGCGGCACCGTGCCCGCCACGCTCGCGCTCGCCCTGGGCGCGCCGGCGTCGTTCGGCGCCTTCACCCCGGGGGTCGACAAGACGTACGACGCGAGCACCACCGCGGACGTCTTGTCCACCGCCGGCGACGCCGCGCTCAGCGCGTCCGGCCCGACCCACCTGACAAATGCGCCCGCATCGGACGACGATGAGACACGGGGGGCGGCGTCGCCGGGCGCACGCGGCAGCAAGGGGGCGTTCTCGCTGCCCGACCCGCTGCAGGTGGAGATGTCGCCCGCGACCTGGAGCGCGCCGGTGTCGCACGACCCGGTGGCGATCGCGTTCCACCAGCACATCGGGAGCAGCGACCCGCTGCGCACCGGCAGCTACAGCGCGACGGTCACGTTCACGCTCTCGACCACCAACCCATAGGGGGCGGCCTATCGTCCCCGCGCGATGATCCTGGCGATCGGCGAGGCGCTCATGGAGTTCCGCCGCACGACGGCGGATGGGCGCCTCACCGCGCCGGGGGAGTGGGCCGGGCCGTTCCCCAGCGGCGCGCCCGCGATCTTCGCGTCGGTGGCCGCACGGCTCGGCGCGCCGGTGGCGCTCGCGGCCGCGGTGGGCGACGACCGCTTCGGCTGGGCGCTGCGCGACCGGCTGGCCGGCGACGGCGTGGATCTGCGGGCGCTGCGGCTGCTGCCCGGCCGCGCGACCGCGCTGGCGTTCGTGGCCTACGCCGGCGACGGCAGCCGCGACTTCTGGTTCTCGGTGCACGACTCGGCGGCCGTCGAGGTCGCGCCGCCGTCGCCGGCCGGCATCGATTGGCTGCACGTGTCGGGCTCGACGCTCGGCTTCGGCGCGCGGCTCGCGGAGACGGTGGCCGCGGCGGCGGAGCGCGTGGCCGCGGCCGGCGGGCGCGTCTCGCTGGACCCCAACCTGCGCCCCGACGCCGCCCCGGGCGTGCGCGAGCGGCTCAACCGGATCGCGCGGCTGGCGGATGTCCTCTTGCCGTCCGACGGCGAGCTCGAGGGCCTGGACGTCGCACCCGGCGCGCTGGTCTGCCACACCCACGGCGCGGGCGGCGCGACGGTGAACGGCGTGCACGTGACGGCCCCGGCGGTCGCGGAGGTCGACCCCACGGGCGCCGGCGACACGTTCGCCGCCGCGTTCGTGGCCGCCCATCGCGCCGGCGCCGACCCGGTGCGCGCGGCCAGGCAGGCGTGCGAGCTCGCCGCCCGCTCGGTCACCGTCCTCGGCGCCATGCAGGCTCCCGTGCGGCCAGCGTGACCCGCTCGATCAGCTCCAGCGCGTCGCGCTGCGCCTCGGTGCGCCACGGCCCGGCGACGACGAGCGTGGTCTCGCCGTAGCGCAGCTCCACCGGCCGGAACGCGTCCCCCCCGCCGGGCCGGATGACCACCCGCGCGTCGCCGGGGCTCCAGCTCATCAGCGTCCCGCGCACCGAGAGGAACCACCGCTCGCGCAGCGCCACGAGGTGCAGCCCGTCGAAGGCGTCGAGGACGAGCAGCGTGGCCGGCGGGAGCACGAACCGCGCGGCCAGGTCCTCGTCGCCGCACAGCCGCAGCGCGTTCGCCGGCGCGGCGTCGACCCGCCGCAGCAGCGCCGCCGCGCGCAGGTCCGGGCAGCCCCAGCGGCGGGCGAGCTTGAGCATGGCGGGCGCGCCGGCGGGCATCGCGGCAGCTTGGCCGCGCGCGCCCGGGCGATCAATCGGTGGGCGTCCCTGAACTCACCGCGGTGCGGCGGCGCAGCAGCGACGGCGCGGTGGCCACGAGCACGACCGCCATCAGCACCCCGAACACGAGCAGGCTGCTCCGTGGCGAGACCTCCTGGGTGAGCACGCCGAGGCCGATGACCGGTACCGACAGGCCGAGATAGCCGCCGAGGAAGAGGCCGGCGAGCGCCTCGGCGCGGTGCTCGTCGTCGGCCAGCTCGGCCACGGTGCCCAGGGCGCCGCGGAACAGCAGCCCGCCGCCCGCGCCGATGACGACGCCGCCGAGCAGGAAGAGGTCGAGGGTGGGGGAGGGCAGCCAGACCGCGGTCACCACCAGCGCGAGCCCGAGCAGCTCGGCCGCGAGCCCGCCGGCCAGCTGAACCCGCGGGCCGCGCGACGCGGTGGCCAGCTGCGCCATCACCGCCGCGGCGAAGACCGCGCAGGCCGCCGCGCCGGCCAGCGCGCGCGAGCCGTGGTGCAGCGGCCCGGCCAGGAAGCTCGGCGCGAGTGAGGTGAACAACCCGAAGCCGGCGAAGGCGATCGCCGCGGCGGCGCAGGCGGCGAAGAACCGCGCGCGCTCGCCCTCGGGCACCGACACGTGCTGCGGCCGGTAGCGGGGCCGTGGCTGCACCGGCGCGCGCGTCTCCGGGGCAAGGGCGAGCAGCGCCAGGCCGGCGGCGATCGTGGCCAGCGATACCGCGTACGGCACCACCTGCGGCGCGCCCACCCACTGCGCGAGCACGCCGGCCAGCAGCGGTCCGAAGCCCAGCCCAGCGAGGTTCGCGGCCGTGGCCACCGCCTCCGCGCGCCGCGGCGGGCCGGAGTAGAGCTCCTGCAGCCAGGCGGTCGCCGTCGCCGTGACCGCGCCGACGCTGACGCCGTTCAAGAAGCGCCCGACGGACAGCCAGAACGCGTCGCGGAAGAACACGAAGAAGACGCCGCTGACCAGCGCGAGGACCAGCGCGGGCGCGAGCACCCGCCGCCGCCCGTACCAGTCCGACACGTGTCCGGCCAGGAACAGCCCGCCGACCACGCCGACGGCGTACGCCGAGAACACGATCGTGATGGTCAGCGACGAGAAGCCGTACAGCACGTACAGCGGCGCGGGCACGGCCGAGTACGCCATGACCATCGCGAACGCGAACGCGACGGCCCAGAAGCCGATCAGGCGGCGCGACATGACCGCATATCCTGGCAGCGGCTCCATGACCGTCGTCCGCTACCTCCACGAGCTGTCGTTCATCTTCTTCGTCGGCGGCCAGCTGCTGCTGTTGCTGGCGGTCACGCCGGCGGTCCGCCGGCACGGCACCGACGCGGCGATGAAGGAGGCTGCGAAACGCTTCGGGATGGGGAGCGCGGTGGCGCTGCTGGTGCTGATCGCCACCGGGATCGCCATGGCCTCGCACTTCGACGACTGGTCGCGCGACGTCCTGCACATCAAGCTCGGCCTGGTCGTCGTCGTCTTCGTGCTACTCGGGCTGCACGTCGTGCGGCCGCGCATGCGCGGGCTGTCGCTGCTGATGATCGCGGTGTCGCTGGGGATCGTCTGGTGCGGCGTCCAGCTGGCGCACCCTTAGGCGAGCTGCTCGACGCCGCCGGGCCGGGGGCGTTGCCGCTGCGCCGCCTGCTCGGGCGGATCCACGACGGCGCGCCCCGCGATGCCCGTGCGCTGGTCGAGGCGACCGGGGTCCCATACCGCTCGGTGGAGGCGGTGCTCGCCGCTCTCGACGGCGACGTGCCGGACGCGCTCCTGCCGCCGGAGCCGCCGCCCTCGCCACTGGCCGAGGTCGAGCGGATCGTGGCCGGCGCGCCGCCGCCGCTGCGCGACCTCGACCACGTGCCGGCCACGCCGGAGACGGTGCTGGGACGGGCGCGCTGGCTGGCCGAGACGTACGACCTGGAGCGTTCGCGGGTGCTCTTCCTCGGCGACCACGACTGCACGGGGCTGGCACTCGCGCGCGTGGCGCAGCCGCGCGAGATCGCGGTGGTCGACGTCGACCAGCGCGTGCTCGAGTACGCGCGCTCGTTGCGCACGTACTTCGCCGACCTGCGCATCGGCCTGCCCGAGTCCGCCGAGCGCCGCTACGACATCGTGTTCACCGACCCGCCGTACACGCCGGCGGGCGTCGGGCTCTTCTGCGCCCGCGCGGTGGAGGCGCTGCGCGACCCGCACACCGGCCGGATCGTGCTGGCCTACGGCTTCCCCGAGTCCCAGCCCGCGCTGGGGCTGAAGGTCCAGCGCGAGCTCGCCGCGCTCGAGCTCGTGAGCGAGGCGCAGCTGCCCGGCTTCAACCGCTACGCCGGCGCGCAGGCCATCGGCGCGCGCGCCGACCTGTACGCCCTGCGGCCCACGCGGCGCAGCGCGCGGCTGGCGCCGCGGCGCGCGGAGGCGCACTCGCGCGCGCTGTACACCCACGGCCGCCAGGCGGTGGAGGCCGGCGGCACGCCCGGCCGCGTATGGGCGGACGGGCACGAGCTCACCCTGCGCGAGCTGATCCGCGGCGAGCCGCGGCCGGAGGCGCGCAAGCTCACGGTCGACCTGCGCCCGTTCCACGGCCGCTGCCTGCTCCAGGCGTGCCTGGCCGCCTGGACGCCGGAGCTCGAGGTCACCGTCGACAATGACACCGAGGGCGTGCGCAGCGCGGCCGAGCAGGACCGGCTGCGCCGCGCGCTGGCGCCGGTCTACGCGATCGAGGGGATCGAGCGCTCGCACGCCGGCAGCCGCGACACCGTCCTGCGCCTGGCGCGCCAACCCGACGTTCCGCCCGAGTACGCGCGCGAGCGGGTGATCGACCTCCCGCTGCACCTCCTAGGCTAAGGGCCCATGGAGGGAACCGTCGCCGCGCCGCCGCAGCGGGTGTGCCCCAAGTGCGCGCGGATCTCGTGGGCGACCGGCCCGCGCTGCCCGTACTGCCGCGCCCGCTTCCGCCGCCAGAGCGCGGCGACGCTCGCCTGGATGCTCGCGCTCGCCGTGGTGGTCACGCTGGCGGGCGTGGCGGTGATGCTGCTGATCGCCGGCCACCGCTTCCAAAACGAGCTCGACGACCGCAGCGCCCAGATCGAGCAGCACTTCGACGCCCAGGTGCGATCGATCCGCCAGGACATCGACAACCGGCTCAACGCGATCCCGTCCGTGACGCCGTTCCCGACGCCGACGCCCAGCCCCACCGCGACGCCGACCCCCAGCCCGACGCCGACGCCGAGCGCGACGGCCACCCGCACCCCGCGGGCGACCGCCACCTCGTCGCCGACCATCCAGCCGTAGGCGCCCCGCGCCGTCAGCCGGCGGCCCCGTAGACCTTGGTCTCGTAGTCCTCGATCATCCGGCCCGCGCCGAACTCGCGGGCGCAGGTGCGCAGCGAGTCGCGCACGCGGGCGATCCACGCCTGCGGGATGCCGTCGGCGTCGCGGCGGTAGAACTCGGGCGCGACCTCGTCCTCCAGCAGCCGGAACAGCTCCGCGGCGTGGCGGGCGTCCTGGGCGCCGTGGTCGGGGTCGACGTCGCCGGAGATCGCCCAGCCGTTGGTGCCGTCGTAGCCCTCGGCCCACCAGCCGTCGAGCACCGACAGCTGCAGGCCGCCGTTGAACACGTTCTTCATCCCGGACGTGCCGCTGGCCTCCAGCGGCGGGCGCGGGAGGTTGATCCACACGTCGCAGCCGCGCACCAGGTGCGCGGCCATGCGCAGGTCGTAGTCGTCCAGGTAGGCCACGCGGTTGGCGAACCCCGGCGCGGACTTCATCCGGAACAGGTACTCGACGAGCCGCTTGCCGCCCTCGTCGCGCGGGTGCGCCTTGCCGGCCAGCAGCACCTGGATCGGCCGGTCGCCGCCGATCAGCCGGATCGCCCGCTCGGCGTCCTGCAGCAGCAGGTTCAGCCGCTTGTAGGTGGCCAGGCGGCGGGCGAAGCCGATGGTCAGCACGTCCGGGTCGAAGCGCTCGGCCGCCTCGGCGTAGGCGCGCGTCTCGTCGCGGGCGAGCCGGTCGGTGACCGCGCGGTGGCGCACGTACTCGATCAGCTGCGCGCGCTGCTCGCGGCGCACGGCCCACAACTCGACCGCCGGGATCGCGTCGACCGGCGCCCAGGTCGCGGGGTCGGTCGCGCGGGTGAGCCAGCCCTCGCCGAGGTGCTTGTCCAGCAGCGCGCGCATCGGCTTGCCCAGCCAGGTCGGCAGGTGCGCGCCGTTGGTCACGTAGGTGATCGGCACCTCGTCCACCGTGCGGTCGCTCCACATGCCCTGCCACATCTCGCGCGCCACCTCGCCGTGGCGGCGCGACACGCCGTTGGCCGTGCGGCTCGTGCGCAGCGCGAACTGCGTGACGCCGAACGGCTCGGCCTCCTCCGCCGGCGTCGTGCGGCCGAGCCGGACGATCTCCGCGGCCTCGACGCCCAGCGCGCCGGCCAGCGGTCCGAGCGTCTCGGCGACCTGGTTGGCCGGGTAGGTGTCGTTGCCCGCCGGGACCGGCGTGTGCGTGGTGAACACCGTGCGCTGGCGGGCGATCTCGAGCTTGCCGAGCAGCGAGCCGTCGCCGCTGGTCTCGCGCCGCGCCATCTCCAGCGTGACGAACGCCGCGTGGCCCTCGTTGAGGTGCACGATGCCGGGCTCGATCCCCAGCGCGGCCAGCGCCTGGACGCCGCCGACGCCCAGCAGCACGTATTGCGCGAGCCGCATGTCCGGGTCCGAGATGTACAGCCGCGAGGTGATCCAGCGGGCGACGCTGCCGTTCTCCGGGCGCTCGGCGTCGAGCAGGAACACCGGCACGCGGCCGACGTCGACGCGCCAGATCTGCGCGGTGACGGTCAGGTCGCGCACGGGGACGGTGACCGTGACCGGCGTGCCGTCGTCGCCGCATACGAGCGCGGCGGGCAGCCGGTCGGGATCCGTGTCCACCCAGTACTCGTGCTGCCAGCCGCCGGCGTCGATGCGCTGGCGGAAGTAGCCGTTGCGATACAGCAGGCCGACGGCGACGAGCGGAAGCGCCATGTCGGACGCCTCCTTGAGGATGTCGCCGGCCAGCGCGCCGAGGCCGCCGGAGTAGATCGGCAGCGACACGTGCACGCCGTACTCGGCCGAGAAGTAGGCGACCGGACGGGCCGGCGTGGGCCGGCCCTCGCGGGCGGGGCGCGCGAGGTCGGCGGCGATCTCCTGCTCGAGCGCGGCGGCGCGGGCGAGGAGCGCGTCGTCGCCCGCCGCCGCTCGCAGGCGGCGCGCGGAGGCCTCCTCCAGCAGCCGCACCGGGTTCTCGGCGCAGCGGTCCCAGCGCTCGGGGTCGATGGCGCGGAAGACGTCCGGTCCGTCGGACGTCCAGGACCAACGGTAGTTGTAGGCGAGTCGGGCGAAGACGCCCAGCGGCTCGGGAAGGCGGGAGGCGAGCGCGTCCGCCGCTCGCTCGAGGTCGCGTCGGCCAGCTTGCACGCCGGGCAGGATAGGCATTCAGGTTCCGGCGGCGAATGCCGATACCCTTGGTTGTGCCGCGCGGAGCAGCGGCCCCAACGCCTGCTCCCGTGGCCGGAAAGGAGGATCTCTATGCGGATCCTATGCCTTCGCTGCCTTCGGCTGTGGCCGGGCGAGCGCGTCGCACACCGGGCGTCCTGCCCGAATTGCGGCGGAGCGCTCGACGCCACGCCCCGTTAGGAAGAGCGACGCCGGGCGGTCCCGATGACCGCCCGGCGAGTCAGGTCTGCCAGCATCGGGGGCCGTGAGCCTTCCCGACCTGCTGGCCGGCGACGCGGCGGTGCTGCTCGACGGCGGTCTGGCCACCGAGCTCGAGGCGTGCGGCCACGACCTCTCCGACCCGCGCTGGTCGGCGCGGCTGCTGGAGGACGACCCGGAGGCGATCGTCGCGGCCCACCGGGCCTACCTGGCGGCCGGCGCGCGTGTGCTGATCACCGCGAGCTACCAGGCGACCGAGCCGGGGCTGTTGCGGCGCAGCGTCGAGCTGGCCCGCGCGGCCGGCCCGGACGCGCTCGTGGCCGCGTCGGTCGGCCCGTACGGCGCGGTCCTCGCCGGCGGGCAGGAGTACACCGGCGACTACGGATCCACCACGGTCGCGGAGGTCGAGGCGTTCCACGAGCGGCGCCTGCGTGTCCTGCTGGAGGCCGGACCCGACTGCGTGGCCTGCGAGACGATCCCGCGCGCCGACGAGGCCGCTGCGCTGTCCCGCGTCCTCGACCGCCTCGCCGCGCCGCCGGCCTGGATCTCCTTCACCTGCCGCGACGGCGCGCGGACCGCGCACGGCGAGCCGATCGAGGCGGCCGTCGCCGCCGCCACGCAGAGCCCGTGCGTGGTCGCGGTCGGCGTCAACTGCACGGCGCCCGAGCACGTCGCCGAGCTGCTCGGACGCACGCGGGCGGTGACGGCGCTGCCGCTCGTCGCCTACCCGAACAGCGGGCGGGTCTGGGACGGCGCGGCGCGGCGGTGGAACGAGCCGGGCGCGGCCGAGCTGCCGGACGCCGCGGTGCGGGAGTGGGTCGGCGCGGGCGCCCGGCTGGTGGGCGGCTGCTGCGGCGTCGGCCCGGACGCGATCCGCGCGCTGGGCTGCAGCCTGCGCCACTAGGGATCGTCAGTTCAGCGGCGCGGCGCGGCGGATGGCGTCCAGCTTGGCGCTGACCTCGCCCGCGAGCTCCTCGTGCACCCAGCGCAGCCAGCGCTGGCGCGTGACCCAGCTGACGAGCAGGACCCACGCGCCGATGGAGGCCGCGCTGAGCAGGTGCGGCAGCGCGCTGTCGCGCTCCACGAACACGCCGATCAGCACCGCGATGACGAGCGCGCCGGCGAGGGACGCGATCCGCTTCTTCCGGCGCAGGCCGAGCAGGCGGCGGCGCGGGATGCGCTCGAGCATCGGCCAGCGCCCGCCGGCCGGGATGGGCCGGGGGAGCGCGCTGTGCGGCGGAGCGGGGGACACCCGATCGACCGTAACAGCGCGCTACCGGATTTGCATGAGGCGGCGATGAAACGGGCGCTCAGGCCAGCGCGTGGATGCCCTGCTCGAGGTCCAGCAGTGCGCGCTTCATCGGCAGCCCGCCGCCGAAGCCGACGAGCTTGCCGTTGGCGCCGATGACGCGGTGGCAGGGGACGACGATCGCGATCGGGTTGCGCGCGTTGGCCACGCCGACGGCGCGGGCGGCGCCGGGCGCGCCGATCTGCTCGGCGATCTCGCCGTAGGACGCGGTCTCGCCATAGGGGATCTCCCGCAGGGCGCCCCACACGCGCTGCTCGAACGCGTTGCCGTGCATCTGCAGCGGCAGCTCGAAGCGCGTGCGGGTGCCGGCGAAGTACTCGCGCAGCTGGGTGGTCGCCTCGGCGAGCACGGGGTCGTCGAGGTGCTCCGGGCCGGGGCGCGCGTTGAGGTGCAGCGCGACCAGCGCGCCGTCGCGGGCCTCCAGGCGCAGCGGGCCGACCGGGCTCTCGTACACGGTGGCGTTCATGTCGGTTACAACGGTATTCGTGCCTCCGGCGTGAGATCGACCTAGACTCGATCCTGGATGGAGGAAGCCACCCGCGATCGCCTGCTGGATGCGGCCGAGCGGCTGTTCGCCGAGCACGGCTACCAGGCGACCACGATGCGCGGGCTGACCGCCGAGGCGGAGGCCAACATCGCCGCGGTCAACTACCACTTCGGCTGCAAGCAGTCGCTGCTGGAGGCGGTCGTGCACCGCGCGCTCGCGCCCGTGGTGGAGGAGCGCCGCCGGCGGCTGGACGCGCTGGGCGACGCGCCGCCGGTGGAGGCGGTCGTGGAGGCGATCGTCGGGCCGCTGATCGAGTGCGCCGAGGGCGCGCCGCTGCTCGGGCGGCTGTTCGTCGACCCCGATCCCGCGATGCGCTGCCACGTGCAGGCCGAGCTGTCCGACGCCTCGTGCCAGCGGATGGCCGTGCTCCAGCGGGCGCTGCCGGACGTGCCGCGCGACGAGCTCTGGCTGCGGCTGCGCGCCATGTACACCGTGGTCGGCGGGCACCTCGCCGGCACGCTCGGGCCCTGCGAGAGAGCCCAGCTCGTCACGTTCCTCGCCGCCGGGCTGCGCGCGCCGGCCACCTGAGCCCGCCCCGGGCCGGCGGAACCGATCGTGTATGGTGCCGGCAGGTCGCCGAAACAAGCGTTTGAATGAGCACCGAGCACGCCTTCTCGTCGCATCCTCTCCTCACCGCCGCGGAGGAGCGGCGGCTGGCTCGGGCGATCGAGCGCGGCGACCTCGCCGCCAAGGACCGGCTCGTGCGCTGCAACCTGCGCCTGGTCGCCTCGGTGGCCCGCCGGCACGTGGGCCGCGGGCTGGCGATGGAGGACCTTTTGCAGGAGGGCGTCGTCGGGCTCATCCGCGCGGCCGAGAAGTTCGACTGGCGCCGGGGGACGCGGTTCTCCACCTACGCCGTCCCGTGGATCCGCCAGGCGATCTCCCAGGCGCTGGCCAACACCGGCCGGCTCATCCGGCTGCCGGCGCCCCAGCACCTGCAGGCGGAGAAGCTCTCCCGGGCCGAGCGCGGGCTGCTCGAGCGCGGCGCGGGCGAGCCCGGCGTGGCCGAGCTGGCCGCCGCGACCGGCTTGGAGGAGGCGGTCGTGGTGCGCATCCGCCGCGCCGATGCGCCGGCCGCCTCGCTCGACGCGCCGGTCGGCGACGGCACCGGCCGGCTCGTCGACGTGGTGGCGGACGGGCGCGAGCCGGTGGAGGTGTCGCTGGCCGCGGCGCAGCGGCGCACGATCCGCCGGTCGGTCGAGCGCCTCGAGGGTCGCGACCGGGCCGTCATGCAGTTGCGCTTCGGCCTGGACGGGCGCGGCGAGCGCACGCTGGGCGCGGTCGGCGAGGTCGTGGGCCTCTCGCCCGAGCGCGTCCGCCAGCTCGAGTCGGCGGCGCTGGAGAAGCTGGCCGGCGACCCCGAGCTCGCGGCCTGGGTGAGCGCGGCCTGAGGTCTAGAATGAAGGGTGCACCGCCGGCGCTTCGACGCGCCGGCTTCCTGATGAGAGACGACGGGGGGCTGAGCCTCCCAGAGGAGTGATGCCTGTGGCAGTCGAGCAGAAGCTCGAGATCGACGGCGAGGTCACCGAGGCCCTGCCGAACCTGCTGTTCCGCGTGACGCTCGAGAACGACCACGAGCTGCTCGCGCACCTGGCCGGCAAGATGCGCCGGTTCCGGATCCGCGTCAACCCGGGCGACAAGGTCCGCGTCGAGGTCTCGCCCTACGACCTCAACCGCGGCCGGATCGTCTACCGCTACCGCTGATCAACGCCGCCGGCCCTCAGCGGCCGGCTTCCTCGACCGCCCGCGCGAGCGCGCGGGCGTTCGCCGGGACCACGACGAACCGCGTGCCCGGATAGTGCCTCGCGACGGGAGCGACGGCGACCCGGCGGTCCAGTCCGACGCCGATCACCGTCCGCTCGCCCCGCGCGGCGAGCAGGTGCGTGACCGCCAGCTCCTCCGCGGCGCTGCGCGGTACCCGCACCGGGACGCCCTTCGCCGTGGCGATCAGGTCGTTGCGTTGTCCGGCCTTGCCGGCCAGTACGACGGCGACGCCGCCGTCGTGCGCCGGACTCGATCCGCCGGCGGCCTGCGCCACGCCGGCGAGCAGCGCCAGCGCGGCCAGGGTGCTTGTCAATACACGTGTCATACGAATGAGCGTACAACGTATGACCAGGCGAGGCAATTTCGCGCGGCGCCGTGCCGGGGTCGGCGAACTGCCTGCTGGGTAGGGGAAGGTCAGCCAGGCGGCGGGGGGAAACCGGGCGCCGGGGCTGGAAAGTTGCCCCTACGGATACTTTCCGACCCCGGGTGGCGCGTTCGCTCATCGGCGCCCCGAAGGGACTGCTTCCCTACCCAGCAGCAGTTCGCCGAGATCGCCGCGGCGTCAGGAGCCCCGCACAGCCGCCGTCGACTCCCGAACCGTCAGACGCACCGGCAGCAGCTGCTCCGCCGGCGGCGCCTCACCCGCGAGGTCGCTCGCCAGCGCGCGGAACGCCGCGGCGCCCAACCCCTCCGCGTCGGCCGCCACGGTCGTCAGCGGCGGCGCGAGCACGCGCGCGAAGTCGAGGTCGTCGAACCCGATGACCGAGATGTCGCCGGGGATGGACAGGCCCGCCTCGCGGGCCGCGAGGTAGAAGCCGCCGGCCAGGACGTCGTCGTCGCAGAAGACCGCGGTCACGCCGGTCGAGAGCAGCGGGCGCGACGCCTCGCAGGCCTCCTCGAAGGTGAACAGGGACTCGACGCGGCCGGCGAGCTCGAGACCGGCCTCCGCCAATCGCGACGCCAGGCTCGCGGCGCGCAGGTCGAATGTCGGCGCCACGAACGCCGAGGCCACGTGGCCGATCCGGCGGTGGCCGAGCTCGAGCAGGTGCGAGATGGCCGCGTCGACGCCCGCCTCGACGTCCAGGCGCACGACCGGGATGTCGCCGGGGTGCATCTCGATCCCGATCGCCTTCTCGGCGGCGCCCGGCGGCAGCGCCACCTCGAACAGCAGCAGTCCGTCGGACGGACCGGCGAGCAGCGCCTGCACCGACTCGGCCTCCCAGGCGCGGTTGCCGCCGGCGTCGACGAGCACGACCGTGTAGCCCGCCTGCTGGGCCGCCCGCTGCGCGCCGCGCATCATGCGCCCGAAGAACGGGTTCGTGATGTCGGGCACGACGAGGCCGACCGTGCGGGCCACGCCCGTGCGCAGCGTGCGGGCGGCCACGTTCGGGCGGTAGCCGAGCTCGGCCGCCGCGGTGCGGACCGCCTCCTCGGTGGCGGCGGAGATCCGCCCGCGGCCCTTGCCGGAGAGCACGAGCGAGACGGTCGACTGCGAGCAGCCGGCGCGGCGGGCGACGTCGATGCTGGTGACTCTCGGCTGGGCGCTGATCTGAGGCATCCTAGGCGCGGTGGAGGACCTGATCGAGGAGATCGTGCCCATCGGCGGGCGCGACCTGAGCCT
The DNA here is from genome assembly GCA_025935735.1 of Solirubrobacteraceae bacterium. The sequence goes on from JAICUS010000112.1 coordinate 12,942, forward strand.
GCTGCGGCCGCGCGACGCGGACTCGCTGCTGGACGAGCA
>JAICUS010000771.1 GCA_025935735.1 Solirubrobacteraceae bacterium
GCGTCCGCGGTGCGCGCGAGCGCGGAGGCGACGCCACCGGTCTCGCGGTAGCCGTCGACAGTGAGCGTGCGCCCGTCGCGCCGCTCCCAAGTGGCGCGCAGCGCGTGCGAGAGCAGCGGCAGGGCGCCGGGCTCGGCGGCGACGTCGCGCAGCACCAGCTCGACGAGTCCGGGCTCGAGCTTCAGCCCGGCCAGCCGGGCCGGTTCGGTGACGGCGCGCCCGAGCTCGTCGGCGGTCATCGCCGCGAGCAGCAGCTGGCTGGCGGCGATCGCGCGCGCCAGCTCGGCATGACCGCCGAGCCGGCCGTAGAGGTCGGCGCGCATGCCGATCGCGACGGCACAGCGCAGCCGCAGCAGCGCGTCGATGAACCGCGCCCGCACCTCGGCGTCGGCGCACACGGTGAACAGCTCCTCGAACTGATCGACGACGACCAGCCGGGTCGGCTCGTCGGGCACGTCGAGCCGCGGCTCGGCCCCCGGCGTCAGCAGCACCGCGTCGTCGATCCCGGCGACCTCGCCCGCGCGCGCGGCCGCCAGCAACCCGGCGCGCAGGACCGAGGACTTGCCGCTGCCCGACGCGCCGACCACGGCGAGCAGCCGGCCGGGCTCGACCCGCTCGATCAGCTCGGCCACGACGGCCTCGCGGCCGAAGAAGAATGCGCGGTCGTCCGGCTCGAACGCGAGCAGGCCCCGGTAGGGGGACTCGGTGGCGGACGGCGGCGTGCGGAGGCCGGGGCCCGTGAGCGCGTGGACGCGCTCCGGCGTGGCCACGCCGGTGAAGCGGTGCGGACCGAGGTCGACGAGCGAGCAGCCCTCGGGAAGATGCGCGGCGACCAACTCGCTGGTCGCCGACGAGAGAAGGATCTCGTCGCCTTGGGCCGCGGAGCGCACGCGCACGGCGAGGTTGACGCTCGGGCCGTGGTAGTCGGCGTGGCGCCGCTCGGCCTCGCCGGTATGGATGCCCCAGCGCGCGGCGATGCGGATCCCGGGCGGCCACTCCTCGGCCGCCAGCGACCGGTTGGCGGCCAGCGCGGCCTCGACCGCGGCCGGCGCCGAGTCGAACGCCGAGATGGTCGCGTCGCCCGTCGACTTGATCAGGCTGCCGGCGCGGGCCTCGACGGCGTCGGCGATCAGCTCGTCGTGGCGCACCAGCGCATCCGCCATCGCCTCCGGGTGAGATTCCCACAACGCGCTCGAGTCCTCGATGTCCGAGCAGCAGAACGTCACCACGCCGGTCGGCAACGCGGTCGACCAGCCGGCCCGCAGGCGCTCGACCAGCTCGCCCGGCGTCTGCGGGCGGCGGGCCGGATCGGTCGCCATCCCGAGCCGGATCGCGGCCTCGAGCTGCTCCGCCTGCGCCTGGTCGAAGCCCGCCCACACGGGCAGCACCCCGGCCGGCGCCGAGCCGGTCAGCAGCGCGAACGCGGTCGCCGCGAGCGCGTAGACGTCGCTCGCCCGCGACGGCATGACGCCGGTGGCCAGCTCGGGAGCGCGATAGCCCCGCGTACCGGCGCGGACGCGCGGCACGCTCGGCGCCGACGACAGGCCGAAGTCGACCAGCTTGATCCGACCGCCCGAGGTGAGGATCAGATTTCCCGGCTTGACGTCGCCGTGGATCACCGGCGGCGACTGCGAATGCAGGTGCGTGAGCGCCTCTGCCGCCTGGGCGAGATACGTCAGCACGCTCGACGGCGCGAGCCCCGGGCGCCCGCGGTCGCGCAGCAGCGCCGCCAGATCCGTGCCCTCCACCCAGTCCATCGCCACGACGTAGTCGCCCCGGTCGAAGAAATCCTCGCGCACGAGCGGCAGCGCGGGATGCGGCGGCAGCGACAACAGGACGCGAGCCTCGCCGAGCAGGTCCTCGCGCGCGGCCTCGTCGCGCACCGGGCGGATCTTCAGCGCCACCAACCGCCCGTGCTGGCGATCCATCGCCTTGACGACCTGCGCCTCGCCGCCCGAGCCCACGGTCGCGAGCACCTCGTAGCGGTCCCGGACCAGCGTCACCACGGGATCGCCCCGCGCTGGATCGCCGCACATAGACTTGACCGCGTGTCACCGCAGATCGAGGTGATCTCCGGCGTCCACAGCTGGCGTCGCGAGCTCACGACGGACCGCTCGACGATCGGCCAGGCCGCCGAGAACGACATCGCCGTCGACGACGACACGACCGCCAGCCGCCTGCACGCGGTGCTCGAGCATTTCCCCGCTGGCTGGTGCGTGACCGACCTCGGTTCCTCCAACGGCACCTGGGTGAACGGCGAGCGTATCTGGAGCTCACGGCGATTGCGACACGGCGACGAGATCCGCATCGGCCAGACCCGGCTCGTATTCCGCGACCCGCTCGCTCCCGCCGGCGCCGCAACCGACGTCGAACAGGAGGCGCCGGCGCTGACCACACGC
>JAICUS010000715.1 GCA_025935735.1 Solirubrobacteraceae bacterium
GAGGGCAACGACCTCTGGCTCGAGATGACCGAGTCGGGTGTGATCGACAAGACCATTCTCGTGTTCGGCCAGATGAACGAGCCGCCCGGGGCGCGCATGCGCGTCGCGCTGACCGGCCTGACCATGGCCGAGTACTTCCGCGACGAGCGCGGCCAGGACGTGCTGCTGTTCATCGACAACATCTTCCGGTTCGTCCAGGCCGGCTCGGAGGTGTCCGCGCTGCTCGGCCGCATGCCGTCGCAGGTGGGCTACCAGCCGACGCTGGAGTCCGAGATGGGCCAGCTGCAGGAGCGGATCACCTCGACCCGCAAGGGCTCGGTCACCTCCGTGCAGGCGATCTACGTGCCGGCCGACGACCTGACCGACCCGGCGCCGGCGTCGGTGTTCGCGCACTTGAACGCCACGACGGTGCTCTCGCGCTCGATCTCCGAGAAGGGCATCTACCCGGCGGTGGATCCGCTCGACTCCACGTCGACCATCCTCAAGCCGGACATCGTCGGCGAGGAGCACTTCAACGTGGCCAACGAGGTCAAGCAGGTGCTGCAGCGCTACCGCGAGCTGCAGGACATCATCGCGATCCTGGGCATCGACGAGCTCTCGGACGAGGACCGGGTGCTGGTCCAGCGCGCACGCAAGATCGAGCGCTTCCTGTCGCAGCCGTTCCACGTGGCCGAGCAGTTCACCGGCACGCCGGGCGCCTACGTGCCGATCGCCGACACGGTGCGCTCGTTCCGCGAGATCCTCGACGGCAAGCACGACGACCTACCGGAGTCCGCGTTCCTGCTCAAGGGCAAGATCGAGGACGTCGTCGAGGCGGCGAAGTCGAACCGCTGATGGCCCGCACGCCCTTCAAGGTCGAGGTGCTCACGCCCGACGGCGAGGTCTTCAACGACGAGGTCGAGATGATCTCGACGAAGACCACCGTCGGGTCGATCGGCGTGCTGGCCAACCACCAGCCGTTGCTGGCCATGCTCGACCCGACCGAGCTGCGGCTCTACAAGTCGGAGTCCGAAGTGGTCCGCTACGCGCAGGGCGAGGGCTTCCTGCAGATGACCGGCGACCACGCGCTCGTGCTCGTCGACGAGGTCTTCCCGGTCGACGAGCTCAACGCGTCCGACCTGCGCGACCGCGCCAAGCGGGCCGAGGACGAGCTGGCCAACGCGGAAGAGGGCTCCGAGGAGGCGCGAGTGGCGGCGCGCGAGAAGCGCCGCTACGACGCGTTCCTGAAGATGGCCGAGTAGCGCTGTAATCCCGGCGCGCCCGCCGGCAGAGAGGGAGATGTGAAGACTCCCGACGCCCGAGCGGCGATCTACCAGCGGCATGCGCCGGCGATCCGCGCCTACGCGGCGCGGCGGGTGGAGGCGAGCGCCGTCGACGACATCGTCGCCGAGACGTTCGCCATCGCCTGGCGCCGCCTCCCGGCGCGCGCGGACCCGCTCCCCTGGCTCTACGGCGTGGCCCGGCGAGTGGTGCACGGCCACCGCCGCGCGCACGTCCGGCGCGCGGCGCTGACCGCGCGGCTGGTCAGCCGCCACGCCGCCACCCCGCCGCCGGACCCGGCCGAGCTGATCGTGGACGACCCGGCGCTCGCCGTCGCGTTCGCCGCGCGAGCGCGAGGCCGTGCGCCTCGTCGCCTGGGAGGGCCTCTCGCACGCGCGCGCTGCCGCGGCCGCGGCGCTCCACGCGCCCGGCGTGCTGCACATGGTCACGGAGACCACCGGGCCCGACGGCTCCGTGTCGCGCGCGGAGATCTGGCGGGCGCCGAACGGCGACCGGCGCATCGTGCTGCGCCGCGGCGACGGGCGCGTCGTGGGCGAGATCTCGCTCCAGGGCGCCGTCTCGCTCTCCTGGAACGCCGAGGACAACGTCATCGATCGCAGCCGCAACTCCGGGGCCGACGACGACCCGTTGAGCCTGCTCAGCCGGGCGCGCGACGGCGAGCCCGGCGTCTCCGAGCGGCCGGACGCGAGCGTGGACGGGCGTCCGGTGCACGTGGTCGCCCTCGCCGCCGGCCGGTTCGGCGGCGACAGAGCGCCGGAGCGCGTCTACTACCTCGACGCGCGCACGTTCCTGCCGGTGCGGGTCCGGTATGGCGCCACCCTCACCCAGGTGCTCGAGGCCGAGAGGCTGCCCCGCGCCGACCTCTCGCTCTCCGCGCATCCCGGCGCGCGGATGCGCTGAGCGCGGCTACGGCTGGTCGGTCGACAGTGTGAAGACGATCGCCTTCGCGTAGTCGCCGGTGCGCAGCGGGTCGGTCTGCGCGATCGTCTGCTTGAACGTCAGCGTGACCGGCTCGTCGGTCACCGGCCCGTTGTAGGTGATCAGCGTCGCCGGGTCGGCGGTGTCGGGCACGGGCTTGAAGCCGCTCGACGCGCCGTTGGCGCTGGCGCCGCTCACCTGCATCGCGCTGGGCAGGGCGGCGTCGCCGTTGAGCAGGTGCCCGGAGGCCACCGTGCTCGGGTCGGCGACCGTGAGGATGGCCTCGGCGGCGCTCGAGTTCACCACGCCGGTGCTGGTGGCCACGTAGTCGGTGCCCACGCCGGGGATGAACGGCGCGAACGCGGGCGGGGCGCCGAGGGTCAGCGTCAGCGTCGGGTCCGCCGCCGCCGTCGCCGGCAGCGCGCCGAGCGCGCAGGCGGCGATCGCCGCGCCGATCCAAGACCGCTTCATGAGGTCCGCAACTCTCCACGATCGCCGGCCCGGCTGTCAACTCGAACGGC
>JAICUS010000288.1 GCA_025935735.1 Solirubrobacteraceae bacterium
GCTGTACGCGGCCACCTACGGGCGCTCGATCTGGAAGCTGTCGCTGCCCGCCGTCCCGCGCAGCGGCAACCCGGAGGCCGCCCGGCGCTGACGAGCCGGACCGTGCGGGTGTCGCGCACGCGGATCGCCGCCGTCGCCCTGCGCTGCGGCGTGTCGAAGGGCTCGCACTGCGCGGGCCTGCTGACGGCCAGCAGCGGCCGGCGGATCGCCTCGCGGTCGTTCTCGATCGCGGCCGACCGGACGCGCACCGTGCGCGTACGGCTCACGCGCAGCGGCTACCGCTCGGTGGTGCGCCACCGCCGGCTGCACGCGCGGCTGGCGCTGAGCACCCGCGGGGCGGACGGCGTGCTGCGGACGGCGCGCGCGACCGTGACGCTGGTCGCACCGAGGGGGGCGCGCCTCTAGCGGCGGTCCACGACCCGGACGGCCTTGCCCTCGCTGCGCGGCACGTCGCCGGGCGCGCGGACCTCGACGGCGATCGACACGCCGACCGAGGCCTGCAGCGCCCGGCGGGCCGCGGCGGCGAGGGCGTCGCGGTCGGCGCCGCCGTCGGCCGGCTCGCAGTGCACCGTGACCTCGTCGAGGTCGCGCGGACGCTCGACCACCAGCTGGTAGTGCGGCGCCATCCCATCCACGGCCAGCAGGACGTGCTCGATCTCGGACGGGTAGAGGTTCACGCCGCGGACGATCAGCATGTCGTCGCGCCGGCCGCGCACCGCGCTCATCCGGGCCAGCGTGCGCCCGCAGGCGCACGGCTCGCGGTTCAGTGAGGCGATGTCGCGCGTGCGGTAGCGCAGCAGCGGCAGCGCCTCCTTGGTCAGCGTCGTGAACACGAGCTCGCCCTCCTCGCCGTCGGGCAGCGGCGCGCCCGTGTCGGGGTCGACGACCTCGACCAAGAAGTGGTCCTCGTGCACGTGCAGGCCGTCGCGGGCCTCGCGGCACTCGGCGGCCACGCCCGGGCCGACGATCTCCGAGAGCCCGTAGAAGTCGATCGCGGTCAATCCCAGCGCGGACTCGATCTGGGTGCGCATCGCCTCGGTCCACGGCTCGGCGCCGAACAGGCCGACCTCGAGGGCGAGCTGGCCGGGTTCGATGCCCGCGTCGCGCACCGCCTGGGCGATGTGCAGCGCATACGACGGCGTGCAGGCCAGCGCCTGCCCGCCGAGGTCGCGCAGCAGCCGGGCTTGGCGGGCGGTCACGCCGCCGGACACGGGGATGACCGTCGCGCCGAGGCGCTCGGCGCCCTGGTGGAAGCCGAGCCCGCCGGTGAACAGGCCGTAGCCGTAGGCGTTGTGGACGACCATCCCGGGGCGCACGCCGGCCATCACCAGGCTGCGCTCCATCACCTCCGACCACACGCCGAGGTCGTGCGGCGTGTAGCCGACGACGGTCGGCGTGCCGCCGGTGCCGCTGGAGGCGTGCACGCGGATCAGCGCCTCGCGCGGGACGGCCAGCAGCCCGAGCGGGTAGTGCTCGCGCAGGTCGTCCTTGACCGTGAACGGCAGCTGGGCGATGTCGTGGCGATAGGTGATGTCGCGCGCGTCGTGCACGCCCGCCGCGTGCAGGCGCTCGCGCATCGGCGCGACGTGGGTCAGCAGGCGGTTGACCGTGGTGCGCAGGCGGTCGCGCTGGAGCGCCTCCAGCTCCGCGCGGGGCGTGCGCTCACTCGCCGCGCTCGTGGGCACGCCAGTTCTCCTCCAGGTTGCGGATGAGGGCCGGGCTGAAGTGGCAGGACGCCTGCTCGCGGGCGTAGACGGCCATGTACTCGCGGAAGATCTCGAGCGGCTCCTCGGCGATCCGCAGCGCGCGCCGGTTGGCCACGCCGCTCACCGCGCCGGCCGTGGAGAGCTCCTGCGCACGCGCTTCGAGCTTCGCGTCCATCTCCTGGGGCGCGACGATCTCGTCGGCCAGCCGCTCGCGGGGGATCTCGGCGCCGGAGAGGATGGCCTGGCGGGCCAGCCGGTCGCCGACGAACCGCGGGAGCCGCAGGTTGGCCGCGCCGGGGATGATCCCCTCGTTGCGGGCGGGCAGCGTGATCCGGCAGCCGTGCTCGACGAGGATGTGGTCGGCGGCCAGCAGCATCTGGCAGGCGCCGCCGATCGCGTAGGTCTCGGCGGCGGCGATCCACAGCTTCTCCTGGGTCTCCTCCGGCGGGCGGTCGGCGCTCGTCAGCCCGCGGAACACCTTGTGCACCAGCCCGAGGTCGCGCACGGGGAAGAACAGGTAGGAGAGCTTGCCGCGGTAGAGGTGGGTCAGGTTCAGCCCGGCGCCGAAGATGCGCTTCCCGGCGTAGCGCGGGTGCTCGACGACACCGCCGCGCAGCACGCCGATCTCGATCTCCGGGTCGAGCAGGACGAGGTCGATCGCCGCCTCGTAGGGCCCGAGCGTCGTGTCGTCCTCGGCGTTGAGGTGGCGCGGGTTGCGCAGCTCGGCCACGCCGACGCGGCCGTGGCGCTCGACCGCCGCCTGCCCGAGGTCGACCCGGCCGGTCTGCCGGAGCTCCTCCAGGTGGGCCAGCGCGAGGTCGGTGGGGCGCAGCATCACCTCGATCAGGTGCGGGCCGCACTCCGGGTGCGCGAGCACGTGGCCGAGCAGCCGGCCCTGCGCGATCTCCCAGCCCTCCTTGTCCTTCTGGAGGCGCTCGCGCTCGATGTCCACCACGACGCGTCGCGGGGTGAGGCCGGGGACGCGCTCGGCCGCGGCGTAGACGAGCGCGTCGGCCCGCATCGCCTGCGCCCCGTTGTCGGTCAGCTCGGCGTACAGCGCCCGGGTGTGGCGGCGCAGGAAGCGGTCCCGGACTTCGTCCAGCGCGGCCATGATCGCCGCGACCTCGCTCCGCTCCTGCTCGGTGCGGCCGGCCGGCTCGCCGTAACGGCCGACCTCGTCGGCGCCCTGGAGCAGGAACGCGCTCGCGTCCGCCACGTCGGCGGCGAAGTCGCCGGCGAGCACGGGCGGCTCGGGAAGGTCCATGTTTCGGACCCTAGCGCCACTCTCTCATCAGGTTGTCGTTAGGGTCCTGCCCATGCGCGTCTTGGTCACCGGCGGCTCCGGGTTCATCGGCTCGCACGTGGTCGACGCGCTGCTCGCCGCGGGCCACGAGCCGCTGATCTACGACCTGCGCCGCTCGCCCCACCACTCCGAGGTCGAATGCGTGGTCGGCGACCTGTGCGAGCTCGAGCGGCTGGAGTCCGCGCTGGACGGCTGTGATGCGGTGCTCCACCTCGCCGCCGCGGCCGACGTCAACGAGGTGCTGGCCGAGCCGGTCGAGGCCGAGCGGCGCAACGCGCGCGGGACGCTGCACGTGCTGGAGGCGGCGCGGCGGGCGGGCGTGGCGCGCGTGGTCTACGCGTCGACGATCTGGGCGTACTCCGACACGCCGGCCGCGCGCCACGTGGAGTCGCTGCCGCTGCACCCGCCGGCCCATCTCTACACGGCCACCAAGCTGGCCGGCGAGCTCTACTGCCACGCGTACGGCGAGCTCTACGGCGTCGAGCACACGATCCTGCGCTTCGGCATCCCCTACGGCCCGCGGGCGCGGCCGGCGGCGGTGGTGCCGACGTTCGTGGCCCGCGCGCTGGCGGGCGAGCCGCTGACGATCGCCGGCGACGGCTCGCAGTCGCGGCGGTTCGTCTATGTCGAGGACCTGGCCGACGGCGTCGTGCGGGCGCTGGCGCCGTGCGCGGCGAACCGGATGTACAACCTGGTGGGCGAGGAGGAAGTCTCGATCCGGGCCATCGCGGATGCGGTGCGCGCGGCGGTGGGCGACGTCGAGGTGGTGCACACGCCGGGCCGCACGGGGGACTTCGCGGGCGCGCCGGTCAGCGGCGAGCGGGCGGCGGCCGAGCTCGGCTGGCGGCCGGCGACCCCGTTCGCCGAGGGCATGCGGCGCTACGTCGACTGGCACCGCGCCGCCGAGGCGCCGCGCCCGGTCTCACCGCGCCGCCGGCTCCGGCCGGCGCCGGCGCTGGCCGCGCTGGGCCGCCGCACGCTCGCGTCCGCTCCCGCGCCGCCGGCCCTCCGCCCGCTGGTCCGGCGCGCCGCGCTCGGGCTCGCCTGGGCCGCGGCGATCGCCGTCGGCATCCTCGGCCTGCTCAGCCTGATGCCCAACGGCCCGTCCGACCGCTACGACACGTTCCTCGACGCCCTGCTGCTGATGCTGCCGCTCGTGCTCGCCGGCGGCTTCGCCTGGGAGGACCGCACGGCCGGCCCGCTGCGGGCCGCGCTGTGGGTGGTGGCGTTCGCGCTGCTGTTCGTCGCGTTCGTGTCCTGGCCGCCGATCCTCGACCACCTGGGCGACTCGCACAAGGTCATCCTCGTGCTGCTCGCGCTCTCCACCGCGACGGGCGCGCGGCTGCTCGGCCGCCGTCCGCTGCTCTACCAGTGGCTCGGGGCACCCGGGGACTGAGCCCGCCCGACCTCGGGCGGTTCGCGATCGGCTTCGACGCGCGCGACCGCGCGCGCGTGCACGCGCTGTGGGATGAGGTCTTCGACTCCGGGCAGTGGACCGAGGGCCCGTTGACGGCGCGGTTCGAGGACGCCTGGCGCGCCTGGAACGGGCTCGAGGCCGTGGCGTTCAACGGCTGGGCGGGGGCGGCGATGGCCGCGCTGTCGTTCTGCGACGTGCGGGGCGCCACGGTGCTCTGCCCGTCCAACACGTTCATGGCGACGCCGCTGGCGGCGATGCACGCGGGCGCGTCGGTCGAGTTCGTGGACTGCAATCGCTCGGACCTCTGCATGTCGTTCGCCTCCTTCGAGGCGGCGGTCGCCCGTCACCGGCCCCGGGCGGCCTTCGTCGTGCACATCGGGGGCCACATCGCGTTCGAGATCGAGCAGATCGCGGAGCTGTGCCGCGCCGAGGGCATCTTCCTGATCGAGGACTGCGCGCACGCCCACGGCGCGTCGTGGGACGGGCGCCGGCCGGGCACCTGGGGCGACGCGGGGCTGTGGTCGTTCTACGCCACCAAGACGGTGTCCACGGGCGAGGGCGGGATGCTGGTCGCCCGCGACGGGGAGCTGTTGGACTACGCCCGGGCGTTCCGCAACTACGGCAAGCCGTCGCACGAGGTGGCCGGGCTCAACCTGCGGCTGAGCGAGTTCACGGCCGCGCTCGGGCTCGTCCAGACCGAGCGGATGGAGGAGATCGTCGCCTGGAAGAACGCGGCGGCGCGCGAGTTCCTCGACCCGGCGCACCCCGGGCGGCTCGAACTGCCGGACGGGATGGTCTCCGGCCTGTACAAGTACATCGTCTTCGACGCGATCGAGCGCTCGACCGGCAAGGTCTACGACACACCGTGCCACCGCATCCTCGGCCGCCCGGACGAGCTGCCCAACAGCGACTGGGTCGCGGCGAACCACTGGTGCGTGCCGCTCTATTACCGCCCGGGCTGAGTCGTCGCCAGGCCCTGGGCCGCGATCGCCTCCAGGATGCGGGGGAGCGCCGCCGCCGTCCGCTCGTGGCTGCCTTCGGCGCTGTAGTCGTCGGCGTCGTGGAGCAGGAGCACGTCGCCCGCCTTGAGATCGTCGGCGACCTTCACGGCGATGGTCTGCGGCGTGGCGCGGCGCGCCCAGTCGCGGCCCCAGCGCGACCACAGCAGCGGGGTCCAGCCGCGCTGCCTGACGGCGTGGATCGCCGGCCAGGAGTAGATGCCGTACGGCGGCCGGTGCAGCGTGGGGCGCGTCGCCGTGGTGTCCTCGATCGCCGTCCGCGCCCGGTCGAGGTCCTCGGCGATCTGTTGCGGGGTGAGCCGCAGCAGGTTGCGGTGCCGGTGCCCGTGGACGGCGGCCTGATGCCCGGCAGCCACCACCTCGGCCGCGAGGCGCGGCGACCGGTTCACCTGCTCGCCGACCATGAAGAACGTGGCCGTGACGCCATGCCGCGCCAGCACGTCGAGGATCGCCGGCGTCCCCCTCGGGTGCGGCCCGTCATCGAACGTCAGCGCCACCGCACCGGGAGCGTCGACCGTCGTGGCCAGGTCGAGTGCGCGGGCCACACCGGGCACGACGGGCGCCAGCGCGGGCACCGCCCACGCGGAGCCGGCGATCACGGGAAGGACCCGCAGCACCGGCGCGATGATCGCAGGCGCCCGCCGCCGGCCACGCGTGACGCCATCTCGCCGCCCGCCCAGCCGCGGTCCGCGCGCGCCGTCGCCTCGGCCGCCGTGTCCGTCCCATGAGCGGCGCGGCGCTGGCGGGCGGGATCGCGCTCGCGGCCGCCGCGGCGGCCTGCTACGACGGCGCGGTCGCGCTGCAGGCGGTGGAGGCGCGGGCGGTGCCCGAGCGGGCGGTCGGGCTGGGGCTGCTGCGGTCGCTGGTGAAGCGGCCGCGCTGGCTGGCCGCGACCGGGCTGGCGATCGCCGGCTGGCCGCTGCAGATCGCCGCGCTCGCGCTCGCGCCGCTCACCGTGGTGCAGCCGGCGCTCGCGCTGGGGCTCGTCGTGCTGCTCGCGCTCGGTACGCGGCTGCTCCACGAGCCCGTGCGGCCGCGGGATCTGGCGGCGGTCGCGGTGATGGCGCTCGGGCTGGCGCTGCTCGCCCGCTACGCGCCCAGCGCCGAGCACGTCCACGCGGGGACGGCGACGCTGGCGGCCGTGCTCGGGGCGCTCGGGCTGATCGCGCTCGTCCCGTGGGCGGCGCGCGACCGGCTGCCCGGCGCCGCGCTCGTCGTCGCCGCGGGCTGCGCCTACGCCGCCTCCGGCTTCACCACCGCGCTGCTGGCCGACGGGCTGGAGGCGGGCGCGCTCGCGGCCGTCCTCGGCTGGGCGGCGGCCAGCGGGCTCGCCGCCGGGGCCGGGCAGATCGACGAGATGGCCGCGCTGCAGCGGATCGGCGCCGCCCGCGTGGCCGCGGGCGCCTTCGCCATCCAGACCGTCGTCCCCGTCCTCGGCGCCCCAGCCCTCGCGTCCGAGCACTGGCGCCACCCCGTGCCCATCGTCGCCGGCCTCGCGATGGTCACCGGAGCCTCCCTCGTCCTCGGCACCGCCCGCGCCGTCGCCGGCCTCGTCGCCGCCTCACACGAGTGACCCGGGCCTTCAGCGGCTCGCCGGCTCTCCCGCCCGCGGCGAGCTCGAGCACGGCGTCCGCCGCGGCCGGCAGGTCCGCGGCCGACCAAGTGCGCGGGCGTGGCGTGGCCAGCGTGGTCCGGAGCGCCGCGGTCAGCTCGGTGGGGGTTCTCGCGACGGTGGCCAGGCCGAAGCGCTCGTAGGCGCGGTTGTTGACGCGGATGTGGCCGACGCCCCAGCCGAACGAGATCGGCCAGGTGCCGCACAGCTCGGCCTCCAGCACGGTGAGGCCCGCGGTGGAGTGGACGAGCGCGTCGGCGGCGGCGAGCCAGTCGCACATGCGGGTGGTGAAGCCCTCCACGCGTACGCGGGGGTCGCCGGCGTGGGCGCGCTCGAGCCGGGTCCGGACGGTGTCGTTGGTCCCGCACAGGCACACCGCGACCGCGTCGGGCACCGACAGCGCCGCC
>JAICUS010000609.1 GCA_025935735.1 Solirubrobacteraceae bacterium
CTCGAGCGTGACGTCCTCGACCACCACGCCGCGCGGCGAGGTGGGCAGCGTGAAGCGGATGCGGCCCTCGGCGGAGTCCTCGTGCGGGCCCGTGAAGACCTCGCCGCTGGGCATGTTGCGCCGGCCGTCGGAGTTGATCCAGGTGCGGCCCTCCACGTTGAGCCGCAGGTCGGTGCCGGGCCCCTCGATGTGGATCTCGCGCGCGGGGGACAGCCGCTCGATCAGCCCCGCCTGGAAGTCGCGCAGCTCGCCCCAGGCGGCCACTGGGTCGTCGCGGTCGAGGAACATCGCGCGCGAGACGAACGCGGCGAAGTCGGCGTTGCCCATGCCGGCCTGCTGGGCCGCGGCGGCCGTCGGCCACAGCGTGATCGCCCAGCGGCGGGCCAGCCGGGCCTCGCGCAGCGGCGCGCGGGTACGGGCGAAGCGGGCCAGCCGCGCCGGGTCGACGCCGGCCAGCGCGTTGGCGTTCGCGCTCGCGTCGATGCGCAGCGAGGCATCGCTCGCCTCCGCCTCGGCCAGCTCGGCGGACGGGAAGCCGTCGAGGTGCGCGTCGCGCGCCGCCGCCCAGAAGCGCTCAGAGGCATCCGGAAGCTCGACGCGCAGCAGCGGCCACGCCTCGCGCTCGAGCAGCTCGCGCTGCAGCGCCAGCAGCAGCGGCTCCGCGAGCGTGGTCGAGCTGACCAGCACCTGCTGGCCCGGCGCGGCCTCCAGGCAGTAGCCGGCCAGCAGCCGGGCGAAGGCGTCGGTGTTCATGGCGGTGACATCTCCGGGAAGTGCTCGGCCAGGTGCTCGCGCAGCACGTCGCGGATCCACCGGCGCTCGTCGGCGGAGGCGAAGCGGAAGCGCGCCAGCAGCTCCTTCTGCCTGGTCAGCGGCTCGGTCCCCGCGATGTCCCAGCGCACGGCCAGGCGCTCGAACAGGAACTCCACCGCGCGCTGCCAGGCGTCCTCGCGCGACAGGACGTTGCCGGCCAGTGCGGCCGCGTACTGCTGCCGGGTCGCGGGCGTCAGCGAGCCCCGCAGGACGAGCAGCGTGCCGTCGTCCCGGCGGTACTCGAACTCGGGCGCCCGCAGCCGCTCGCGCTTCTTCGCCATGGCCCCGGACGGTAGCGTCCCGCGGCGTGCGCAAGCCGACACGGGCGCGAGAGGTCGGGCGCGGCGAGCGGGTGCTGCCGGGCGCCTGGCGGCTGCGGCTGCCGCTCGAGCTCCCGGGCGTGCCGCACGTCAATGCCTGGGCGCTCCAGGCGGGCGACGGGATCGTCCTCGTCGACACCGGGATGCACCAGCGCGGGGCGATGCGCGACCTCGAGCGCGCGCTCGACCGCACCGGCCACCGGGTCGAGGACGTCCGCCTGATCGTCATCACCCACGGGCACATCGACCACTGCGGGCAGGCGCCGCCGATCGCCGCCCGCGCGGGCTGCGAGGTGTGGATCCACCCGAAGTTCACCGACCTGGTCGACCGCAAGCGCACGATCGCGGAGCGGCTGGAGATCGCCCGGGCGAGCGGCGTCCCCGAGGACCGCCTGCGCCGCTGGGCGGACGAGCACGAGGAGTCCAACGGCATCGCCGGCACGCTGCGCTCGGACCGCGACCTGCTGCCCGGCGTCGAGCTGCACACCGACCTGGGCGGCTGGCAGGTGGTCGAGACGCCCGGCCACACGCCGTCGCACGTCTGCCTGCACCAGCCCGACCACCGGCTGCTGATCTCCGGCGACCACCTCCTCGGCCGCGTCTCGCTGTACTTCGACGTCGGCCTCAGCCCCGACCCGGTGGGCGAGTTCCTGCACTCGCTCGACGTCGTCGACGCGCTGGACGCGCGGCTCGCGCTGGCCGGCCACGCGCGGCCGTTCACCGACGTGGCCGGCCACGTCAACGCCAACCGCGACCTGGTGGCGGACCGGCTGGACGCGGTCCGCGCCGCGCTGGCCGGCGGCCCTCGCACGGCCTACGAGGTGGCACGCGAGATCTCCGGCGAGGACTACACGCGCGAGATGGCCAGCTGGATGCTCACGCTCACGCACGCCTGGCTCATCCACCTCGAGGCGCGCGGCGAGGCGGTCAAGGCTCCCCCGGAAGGGGAGGATCCGGCCGAGCACTGGACGCGGACGGGCTAGCCTGGCGCGATGCGCATCGACGAGCGGATCGCCGCCGGCACGGAGCCGTCCTTCTCCTTCGAGTTCTTCCCGCCCAAGACCGCCGACGGCGAGCGCAACCTCGACGATGCGCTGGCCGCGCTGGCGCGGCTGGACCCCACGTTCGTCTCGGTCACCTACGGCGCCGGCGGCAGCGCGGAGCAGCGCGGCCGGACGATCGACATCGTCTCGCGCATCAAGGCCGACCACGGGCTGGAGGCGATGGCGCACTTCACCTGCGTCGGCGCCACGGTGCCCGAGCTGCGGGGGATGCTCGACCGCATGCGCGACGCCGGGATCGAGAACGTCCTGGCGCTGCGCGGCGACCCGCCGGCGGGCATGGCGGCGCGCGAGTGGACCGCGGTCGAGGGCGGCCTGCGCTACTCGCGCGAGCTGATCGAGCTCATCCGCGAGCACTACGACTTCACCATCGGCGCCGCCTGCTTCCCGGAGGTGCACCTGGCCGCCGAGTCCGCCGAGACCGACCTGCGCTACACGCGGGCGAAGGTCGACGCCGGCGCGCGCTTCCTCATCACCCAGCTGTTCTTCGACAACGCCGTCTACTACGACTACGTGGCCCGCGCCCGCGACGCCGGGATCGACGTCCCGATCATCCCCGGGATCATGCCGATCACCAACGTGGCCCAGATCCGGCGGTTCACCAGCCTGTGCGGGGCGTGCATCCCGGCGGGGCTCCTGCGCGAGCTCGAGCTGCGGGCCGACCAGCCGGACGCGGTGACCGACTTCGGCGTGGCCTACGCGACCATGCAGTGCGCCGACCTGCTGGCCAACGGCGCGCCCGGCATCCACTTCTACACGCTCAACCGCTCGCCCTCCACGCGCGCGATCCTCAGCGCGCTGCGCTGCCTCACGCCGTGGCGGCGGGCTGTGGCGGCCTAGCCGCCTCTTCGAGCCGGTCGTCGCCCCAGAACAGCCGGTCGCCCACGGCCACGGTGGGGACGCCGAGCACGCCGCGGGCGAACGCGGCCTCGGTGGCCTCGCGCAGCGCGCGCTTGACCGCGGGTTCGCGGGCGGCGGCGAGTGCCTCCGCGCCGTCCAGGCCGGCCTCCTGCGCCGCGGCGGCGACCTCGCTGTCGAGGCTCAGGTCGCAGCCGCGCAGGAACGCGCGCCGGCCCGCGGCGAACGCGTAGGCGGCGCAGGCGCCCTGGGCGTCGGCCCAGACGGCCACCCGCATCGCGGTCAGGTAGTCGCCCGGCCAGGGCTTCGGCCAGCGGATCGCCGGCAGGTCGTAGGCCATCGCGCGCGACTCGACCTCCAGCATCCCGGCCTCGCGCAGCGCCGGGTCGCCCA
>JAICUS010000839.1 GCA_025935735.1 Solirubrobacteraceae bacterium
CGCGCTGGCCGCCGCCCGCGCGGCCGGCGCCCGCGTCGTCCTGCACCTGCACAACTACCGGGGCGTCTGCGCCGTGGGCACCGGCGTCACGCGCGGCGAGGACTGCACGCGCTGCCACGGCCGCAACACCGCGCCGGGCGTGCGGCTGAACTGCCGCGGCGGCCCGCGCGCCGAGGCGCTCGCGTACGCCGCCGGGCTGGCGCTCTGGCAGCGCCGCCTGGCGGGAGCGGCGGACGCCGTCGTCGTCCCCAGCGCGTTCGCGCTCGCCCGCCTGCGGGAGCTCGGCGCGCCGCTGCCGGCCGACGTCCGCGTGCTCGGCTCCGTCCAGCGCTCGTTCGCCGACCGCTCGGGAGCCGCCACCGGCCGCTACGTGCTCGCGGCGGGGCGGCTCACGCCCGAGAAGGGATTCGCGGACGTGGTCGACGTGTGCCTCGCGCAACGCCTCCCGCTGGTCGTGGCCGGCGACGGTCCGGAGCTCGAGCGCCTGCGCGCCCGCGCGGCCGGCGCCGACGTCCGCTTCACCGGCCACGTGGACCACGCCGAGCTCGCCGAGCTGCGCAACGGCGCGGCCGTCGCCGCCGTGCCGTCCCGCTACGCCGAGATCCTCCCGCTGGCCGCGCTGGAGGCGATGGCCGCCGGCCTGCCGGTCGTCGCCGCCCGCGCCGGCGGCCTCGCGGAGGCGGTCCCGGACGAGGGCCTCTACCCGCCCGGCGACGGCCCCGCCCTCGCCGCCCGCCTGCGCGCGCTCTACGGCGATGCCGCCGCCGGCGACCGGGCGCTGGCCCGCGCCCGCGAGCGCTGGTCGCCCGCGACGATCGCCGCCGGTCTGCGCGCGGTCTACGGGTAAGCCGGAGAACACACGTCGCGCGCAACTTCCCCGCGCCACCTGTTATCCAGGGGTCGTGCGCCGAACTCTCATCCTCCTCACCGCCCTGCTCGTGCTGCTGCCCGCGACCGCCGCCCAGGCGGCGCGTTCGACCAAGAAGGCGAT
The DNA here is from genome assembly GCA_025935735.1 of Solirubrobacteraceae bacterium. Next base: position 992 of record JAICUS010000839.1, read on the forward strand.
CGTGGGGCCGGTGGAGCTCGACGGCCAGTCCGCGTTCCCGATCTACAACGACCTCGGCGCCGGCATCTACTCCGGCACGCTGGACTGGGCGCAGGTCGCCGCGTTCGAGCCGGCCCGGGCGCGCGATCCCGAGGACCCGTCCTACGACTGGCCGCAGGACCTCGACGAGGCGATGTCGGACGCCAGGGCGAACCACATGCAGATCGCGCTGACGATCACCAACGCGCCGCGCTGGGCCAACGGCCGCCACCCCGCCCGCTACGCGCCGAAGAAGGCCGCGGACTTCGCCGACTTCGCCGTGGCCGCCGCCCGGCGCTACCCGAGCGTGCACATCTGGGTCGCCTGGCAGGACGCGAGCGCCGCGCCCGGCTTCTCGGCCAAGCGCTACGCGCAACTGCTCGACAAGACCTACGGCGCGCTGAAGTCGGTCTCCAAGCGCAACAAGGTCGCCGGCGGCGGCTCGACGCGCGCCGGCGCCGCCAAGTGGATCAAGGGCCTGAAGACCGGCGGCCACGCCCCGCGCCTGGACTACTACGCGCACGACCCGTCGTCCACCCACAAGCTCACCGCGAAGGCGCTGAGCCAGGTGGAGACGGCGGTCAAGCACCGCTTCCACGCCACCAAGAAGCTCTTCCTGGCCGGCTACACGCTGCCCACGACCGGCGCCCACCACGTCTCGCCGGCCACCCAGGCGGCGAACCTGAAGGCCGCGCTGCGGATCGCTCGCCGGGCCTCCTACGTCTACACGCTGGCCTACGACGGCGTGTCCGACCAGGACCACGGCGACGGTCGCGGCCTGCTCGAGGCCGACGGGACCAAGCGCCCGGCCTACAACGCCTTCAAGAACGGCTAGAGGAAGCCGAGCCCGAGGGGTCTGACCCGAGCCCCAGCACGGGCGGGCCCTCGCACCCGAC
>JAICUS010000677.1 GCA_025935735.1 Solirubrobacteraceae bacterium
CTGGGTGCACCTGCCCGACCCGATCGCCGACGCCCTGAAGCAGATGGCGGGGCGGATCGCCGAGCTCGAGCGCGAGGTGGCGGCGCTGCGCGGCGAGGAGCCGGGCGCTCAGGCGGAGATCGTGCGGCTGCGGCCGGTGCACGGTCCCAGCCCGGCCGGTGGGTAGCCTGGGCCTCGTGCCCTCCTTCTCGCATTCGATCGAGCTGTCCCAGCCGCCGGAGGCCGTCTTCCCGTGGCTGCTGGAAGAGGACAAGGTGCCGCGCTGGACGAGCGGCCTGTCGCGCTACGAGCAGGACTCGCCGCTGCGGACGGGCGCGCACGTCAAGCAGGTGCTGGCGCTGGGCGGCTCGGACCTGGTGCTCGACCTCGAGCTGGTCCGCTACGAGCCGCCGCGCTCGGTGGAGAGCCGGACGTCCACCAACGGCGTGAACCTGACGATCGCCTATGAGCTGGCGCCCAATGGCGGCGGGACGCGGCTCACGCAGACGCTGGAGGCGAAGGCCGGCTCGCTGGCCGCGCGGATGCTGATCCCGGTCGTGTCGGGGCGGCTGGAGAAGAAGGTGACCGGCGACCTCGAGCGCCTCAAGGAGGAGCTGGGCGCCTGATGCGCCGCTTCGCCGCGCTCGTGCTCGCCGCCGCCGCGCTGGCGCTGCTCGCCGCGCCGGCGCGGGCGCAGGACGGGCTCTCCCAGGTGGCGGGCCGCCTGCGGGCCGACCCGGTCTACGTCGACCCGGACGCCGAGCTGGCCGGCCAGATCGACGCCGGCGCGCTGCGCGACAAGATCCGCTCCGCCGGAGCCGAGCCGATGTTCGTGGCCGTCCTGCCCCAGAGCGCGGCGGGCGGGCGCTCGTCGCGCGAGATGCTGCAGGCGCTGCACGACGCGGTCGGGCTGCAGGGCACCTACGCCCTGGTGCTCGGCCACCACTTCGGCGCGGGCTCGGACCTGTTCCCGGCCGGCACGCAGGCGACGATCGCCGCCCAGGAGCACTCCGGCGACATCCAGGGGACGCTGGAGGACTTCATCGGCCGCGTCGGCGACCTGCGCGCCGGGCGGCGGCCGTCTGACTCCGGCGGCTCCGGCATCAGCGCGGCGACGCTGATCGTGCTCGCCATCATCGTGCTGCTCGTCGGCTCGCTGTTCGTGGTGTCGCGCCGGCGGCGGCGCGAGCGCGAGGCCGCCGAGCTGGCCGAGGTGAAGGAGCACGCGCGCGACGACCTGGTCGCGCTGGGCGACGACATCCGCGCGCTCGACCTCGACGTCGAGATGCCGGGGTTGGATCCGGCCGCGCGCGAGGACTACGGGAAGGCGGTCGACGCCTACGACCGGGCGAACCGGATCTTCGAGAGCGCGCGCACGCCGCAGCAGCTCGCCCCGGCCGCCGAGGCGCTGGAGGAGGGCCGCTACGCGATGCTCTCCGCCAAGGCCCGGCTGGAGGGCCGCGAGCCGCCCGAGCGCCGCCCGCCCTGCTTCTTCGACCCCCGCCACGGCCCGTCCACCCGCGAGGTCGAGTGGGCCCCGCCGGGCGGCGCCCCGCGCAGCGTCCCGGCCTGCGAGGCCGACGCCCTGCGCGTCGAGGCCGGCGAGGACCCGCAGACGCGCGAGCTCGTCCTGTCCGGCCGCCGCGTGCCCTACTGGCAGGCCGGCCCGGCGTTCGCCCCGTTCTACGGCGGCTTCTACGGCGGGTTCGGCGGCTTCCTGCCAGGCCTGCTGGCCGGCGAGCTGCTGTCCGGCGGGTGGGGCTGGGGCGGCGATCCGGGTTACGGCGGCGGCGACGACTTCGGCGGCGGCGGGGATTTCGGCGGCGGGGGAGACTTCGGCGGCGGTGGCGACTTCGGCGGTGGCGGCGATTTCGGCGGCGGCGGGGACTTCGGCGGCGGCGACTTCTGAGGGCGGCCTGCCGGGGCCGGCGAACTGCGGCTGGGTAGGGCGGAGGTCCCTTCGGGGCGCTCGGGCGGGCCGATGATCGCTTTCTGAGCCGGCCGGCGCGGCCGGGGCTGGAAAGTGTCGCTATGCGACAGTTCCGCGACCCGCCAACTTCCGGTGCGTGGCGTTCGCGGTTGGTCGTGATCGTTTCAGTAGCTCGGGCGATCGTTCTTGACCGAACGCCGGGCTGACCACCTCCTTACCCAGCCGCAGTTCGCCGAGCTCGCCGAGCGGCTCCGCTCAGTCGATGTACTCGTACGCCGGCAACGTCAGGAACTCCGGGAACTCCTCGCCCAGCGACACGCGCTCGAAGATCTCGCGGGTCTCGTCCGGGCGGCCCTTCTCCCACACCTCGTCGCCGACGTCGGCGTGGATCTTGTCCATCTCCTCCTGGAGGACCTGGCGCACCCGGTCGCGGGAGAACCTGCCGTGCTTGACCCACTGCCAGATCTGCGAGCGGGAGATCTCCGCGGTGGCGGCGTCCTCCATCAGGTTGTTGATCCCCGCCGCGCCGCGGCCGCCCAGCCAGAACGAGATGTACTGGAAGCCGACGGAGACGTCGTTGCGCAGCCCCTCCTCGGTGATCTCGCCGGGGGTGGACGCGGCGTCGAGCAGCTGCTCGGCCGTGACGTCGACGTCGTAGCGCTGCTTGTCGATCTGGTTGGGCCGGTTGCCGAGGACGTCGTCGAACGCCTGCATCGCGGTGTCCACGACGTCCGGGTGCGCCACCCAGGTGCCGTCGAAGCCGGCCTTGGCCTCGCGGACCTTGTCCTCGCGCACCGCGTCGATCGCCCGCTGGTTGGCCGCCTCGTCGGAGCGCGACGGGATCAGGGCCGCCATGCCGCCCATGGCGAACGCGCCGTGCGCGTGGCAGGTCTTGACCAGCAGCTCGGTGTAGGCGCGCATGAACGGGACGGTCATCTTCACGTCGTTGCGGTCGGGCAGCACCAACTCGGGCCGCTCGCGGAACGTCTTGATGAGCGAGAAGATGTAGTCCCAGCGGCCGGCGTTGAGCCC
>JAICUS010000159.1 GCA_025935735.1 Solirubrobacteraceae bacterium
CGGCTGCTCGCGCTGGTCAAGCCGACGCCGCAGTCGCAGCGTGTGGTGCGCCGCGCCTGGCGCTCCGCCCAGCGCCTGCAGGCCGAGCTCGACATCCTCTGGGTCAACCCGGACGAGCCGACCGCGTCCGAGCGCGAGCAGCTGGACGGGCTGCGGCGGCTGGCCACGCTGCTGGGCGCGCACCTGCTGGTGGAGCCGGGCGACGACGTCGCCGACATCGTCAAACGGGTGGCCGCCGACCGCGGCACGACCTACATCCTCATGGGCCCGCCGCGGCCGCGGGGCGCGCTGCGGCGGCTCACCACGCCCGCTCTGCCCTACCGGCTGCTGCAGCTGCTGCCCGGCGTGGACCTGCGGATCGTCGCCGATCGCAGCCTGAGGAGGCCCGAATGATCGTCGCGCTGATCGTCCTGGCGGCGGCCGGGGCGGCCGCGGCCGTCGTCGTGCTCGGCCGCCGCCGCTCGCCGCTGGCGGCCGGGCCGCGACGGATCCTGTTCCCGTTCGCCGGGCATGCGCTCTCGCAGCGCGCGCTCGACGCCGCGCTGCGGCTCGCCCGGGCCGAGCACGCCACGCTCGTACCGGTCTTCCTGGCCCGCGTGCCGATGCAGCTCGCGCTCGACTCGCCGCTGCCGCGCCAGTGCACCGCCGGGCTGCCGCTGCTGGAGACGATCGAGCAGCGCGCCGCCGCCGCCGGCGTGCCGGTCGACTCGCGCGTGGACCGCGGCCGGACGCTGCGCCACGCCATGCGCGAGGCGATCGCCCACGAGCGCTTCGACCGGCTCGTGGTGGCCGCGGGCGACGGGCTGGAGTCCGGCGACATCGCCTGGCTGCTCGACCACGCGCCGGGCGAGGTCGTGATCATCCGAGCGTCCGAGGAGGAGCGCCATGGCCGCAACGGCCACCGTCCGCAGCCGCTCGCGGGGTGAGCGGCGCCCGCGGCCGGCGCTGGCCGGCGGGCTGACGCTCGGCGCGCTGGGCATCGTCTTCGGCGACATCGGCACGAGCCCGCTGTACGCGATCCAGACCGTGTTCGCGCTCGACGGCGGCGTCGTGAAGCCGACGCGGGGCGACATCCTGGGCATCGCCTCGCTGGTCTTCTGGTCGCTCGTCCTGATCGTCTCGGTCAAGTACGTGCTGTTCGTGCTGCGGGCGAGCAACGACGGCGAGGGCGGCGTGATGGCGCTGGCCGCGCTCGTGCGCCGCGCGTCGGTCCACGCGGCGCCGCTCGTGGCCCTGGGCGTGTTCGGCGCCGCGCTGTTCTACGGCGACAGCGTGATCACGCCGGCGATCTCCGTGCTCTCGGCCGTGGAGGGGCTCAAGGTGGCGGCGCCGAGCCTGTCCAGCTTGGTGGTGCCGATCGCGCTGGGGATCCTCACGGCGCTGTTCGCCATCCAGCGCTGGGGGACGCACGCCGTCGGCCGGCTGTTCGGGCCGGTGATGGTGATCTGGTTCGTGGCGATCGGCGTGGCCGGGCTGCGCGAGGTCGTCCCGCACCCCGACGTGCTGGCCGGGCTGTCGCCGTCCTACGCGGTCGCGTTCGTGACCGGCCACCCGGGCGTCGCGTTCGTGGCGATGGGCGCCGTCGTGCTGGCCATCACCGGCGCCGAGGCGCTCTACGCCGACATGGGCCACTTCGGCCCGGGGCCGATCCGCCGCGCCTGGTTCGGCCTGGTCCTCCCCGCGCTGACGCTCAACTACCTCGGCCAGAGCGCGCTGATCCTGCATCGCCCGGACACCCTGAGCAACCCGTTCTTCCTGCTACTGCCGCACGGGCTGCGCGTTCCGATGGTGTTCCTGGCCACGGTGGCCACGGTGATCGCGTCGCAGGCCGTGATCTCCGGCGCCTACTCGGTGTCGCTGCAGGCGGTGCGGCTGGGCTACCTGCCGCGGCTGACCATCCGCCACACGTCGGAGCGGGAGATCGGCCAGATCTACGTGCCGGCGGTCAACGCGGCGCTGTTCGTGGCAGTGGTGCTGCTCGTGCTCAAGTTCGGCTCCTCCGCTCGGCTGGCCGCCGCCTACGGGATCGCGGTCAGCGGCACGTTCCTGATCACCAGCGCGCTGTTTCTCACGGTGGCGCGGCGGCGCTGGCACTGGCCGGCCTGGGCGATCGCACTGGCCGCCCTGGTCATCGGGCCGGTGGAGGTCGCGTTCTTCGGGGCCAACCTGGCGAAGATCGTGCACGGCGGCTTCCTGCCGCTGGCGATCGCCGCGGCGGTGTTCACCGTGATGAGCACCTGGCACCGCGGCCGCGACATCGTCAGCGCCAACCGGCGGGCCGAGGAGGGGCCGCTGCGGGAGTTCCTGGATTGCCTGCGCGACGCGCGGCCGCCGGTGGAGCGCGTGCCGGGCACGGCGGTGTTCCCCAGCCCGGGCGTGGACACGACGCCGCTCGCCATGCGGGCCAACGTCGAGCACAACCACCTGCTGCACGAGCGCGTGATCCTCGTGTCGGCCGAGACGGTCGACGTGCCGTACGTCCCCCGGCGCCAGCGCGTCGCGGTCTGCGAGCTGGGGGGCGGGATCGTCCACGTGCGGGCGCGGTTCGGGTTCCAGGACGCGCCCGACCTGCCGGACGCGCTGCGGCTCGCCGGGCTCGACGGCGACGAGGCCACGTGGTTCCTCTCGCGCATGACGATCGTGCCGACGCACGCGCCCGGGATGAGCTGGTGGCGCAAGAAGCTCTTCATGGGGCTCAACCGCCACGCCGCCAGCCCGGCGGCCGACTTCCGCCTGCCGTTCGACCGGACCGTGCTGCTCGGGTCCCAGGTGCCGCTCTAGCCCGTGTAGGCGAACGTCGTGCCGTAGCCGCAGGTGCCGCTGTAGCTGAACGCCAGCGGCCCGTCCTCGACCATGAGCGTGTCGGCGACGAGCTCCTCGCCGGCGCGGTCGTGGCCGGGGATCACGCAGGTCACGGTCTCCTCGCCGGGGTAGCGGTCGTGGATGCGCAGGCTCACGTGGTCGGAGATGCGCAGGCGCTGGCGGCGGCGCGTGTGATCGACCTCGATCTCCACCGGGCGCACGGCCACGAGCTCGCTCTCCTTCCAGGACCACGGGAAGTGACGCTCCGCGTCACCGCCGAGCGCGCCCGTGTAGATGCCCTCGAGGGCGGCCCGCTGCTCGGCGGACGCGCTCGCGTCGAGATAGAGGATCCAGGTCCAGGGCGAGCCCGGCTCGTCGTCGCTGTAGCGGATGGCGAGCGCGACCGGCTGGCCGGACAGGTCGGTGCCGTCGGCCGTGCCTTCCTCGATCAGCCAGGAGAGCACGCCAAGGCATTCGCCGTGCGTCGAGCGCCCGCCGGGGACGCCGTCGATCTTGCGGCACGGGCAGATCGCGTCGCAGTTGCACGACTCGACGTAGGTGCCGCGGATGTGCCAGCTCATCGCACGGCCATGGCGCGCGGATGTTGGGCGATCAGCCGCTCGGCGGCCGCCCCGAAGCCGAGGCCGATGGCGGCCCACAGCGTCGCGTCGATGCCCAGCGAGGCGATCCGGAAGTGCCAGAGCACGTCGGCGGGGAAGCCGGCGGGCACCTCGTGCACGCCGGGGAGGATGAGCTCGGCAACGGCGATCAGCACCACGAACGCGCCGGCGGCCGCGACGGTGGCGTTCCAGCCGCCGAGCCGGGGCAGCAGGTCGCGCCGGACGCGGGTCGCGGCGATCGCGGCGAGCACGCTGATGGCGATCATGGCGAAGAACAGCAGCGTGCGGCGGTCGATCGTCGCCGGATTGCCCACCGTGGGCGGGTTCGGCGGGTACTTCGTGGCCGGCGCGAGCGTGATCGTGACGTAGGCCGCGAGCGCGAGCAGCGCCGAAGTCGCCCGGGCGCGCAAACGGCCGACGCGGCCGTAGATCCCGGCGAACACGAGCGCGAACATGCCGCCGAACGCGACGCCCAGGACCGACGTGCCGGTCAGCAGCCCGAGCGTCCGCTGGACGCCGCGCGACACGATCTCCGGGTCCGGCGCCTCGTGGTGGAGGCGGGCCAGCTGGTCCTCGAAGTCGATCGCCCGCTGGACCTGCGGCTCGCCGAACACGTAGGCGAACGCGAAGGCCAGCAGGCCGGCCGCGAGGCCGACCAGCATGCCCCGCACCAGCAGTGACCGGAGCATGCGCTCAGTGGCAGGGGAAGCCGAGCAGGTGGCGCGCGTCGTGCACGAACTCGTGGACGCCGGTGCCGCCGATGACGCTCAGCGCGCCCTGCTCCACGCCGACGAAGTAGACGAGCACGAGCAGCAGGATGCCGGCGAAGATCGCGTACGGGGCCAGCTCGCGCGGCGAGACGACCGGGATCGCGGGGGCCCTGCGCTCGATGCTGGTGTCGGCCATGGCGGTGTTACCTCCTCGGGATCACGCGTCCCGTTGTGGATGGGCGTCACGCGAGCGGGAAGTATCTGGCTCCCGGGCTTGTTCGCTCCCGGTCACAGTGGCGCGACCGCGCCGGCCTCACACCGGCTTCCTCGCCCTCTCGCGTGGCGGCATCATACGCCTACGTGGAGACGCCCGCCTGCTCGAAGGTGTGCATGCCGTCGTGGGCGGCGGCGGCGAGCTTCAGGACGGCCAGCGCGGTCACGGCGCCGCTGGCCTCGCCGAGGCGCATGCCCATGTCGAGGACGGGCGTCAGGCCGAGGTGGTCGAGCAGCGCGGCGTGGGCGGGCTCGGGCGAGCGGTGACCGGCGAGCAGGCGCGGGGTGAGATCCGGCGCGATGGCGGCGGCGACGGCCGCGGCGGCGGTGGCGATGACGCCGTCGCAGACGTAGCCCAGCCCGTGCTCGCCGGCGCCGAGCGCGAGCCCGGCGAGCACGGCGATCTCGCCGCCGCCCAGGTCGGCGAGGACGTCGGCGGGCGCCGTCGCCGTGCTGCGGGCGAGCGCGCGCTCGATCGTGGCGGCCTTGTGGCTGACGCCTTTCGCGTCGAGGCCGGTCCCGGGCCCGGTCAGCTCCCGTGGCGTGCGGCCGGTCAGCCGGCAGGCGAGCGCGGTGGCCGGCGTCGTGTTGCCGATGCCCATCTCGCCGCCGATCAGGACGGTGATCCCGTCGGCGGCGGCCCGGCGCGCGAGCTCGCGGCCGGTGTCCAGCGCGATCTCGAGGTGTCTTGGCTGGAGCGCCGGGGCATGGACGAGGTTCGCGCTCGGCTTCAGGCCCGTGTGCACCACGGCGAGCCGCGACGTGTCCCCGTTGACCCCGGCGTCCACGCACACGAGCTCCGCGCCGACCTCGCGGGCCAGCACCGACACGGCGCCGCCGCCGGCCAGGAACGTGGCGAGCATCTGCCCGGTGACCTCGGCCGGGAAGGCGGACACGCCCTCGGCGGCCACGCCGTGGTCAGCCGCGGCGACGACCACGCGCGCTCGTATCTTCGGTCGTGCGTCGCCGGTCACGCCGGCGAGCCAGATCGCCAGCTCCTCGAGGCGCCCGAGGCTCCCGGGCGGCTTGACCAGCTGCGCCTGGCGCTCCCGCGCGGCGGCCATCGCCGCCTCGTTCAGCGGCCGCATCTCTGCTGCCGCCGCGGTTTCGCCGCCCGCGGCCTCGCCGGCCGGGCGTGTGTCTTCGGACTCGTTCATCGCGGCGGGTACCCTGCCGCATCCCGCGGCGGTATTCTCCGCGGCTCCACCGCGAGGGTGCGGGGAAGCCGGTGAGAGACCGGCGCGGTCGCGCCACTGTTATCGGGCCTCGAGGCAGCCCGGAGCCAGGACACCGCCCCTCACGGATCCACGCCGATGGGACGCGTCATCCCAAGGAGGTCGTCCGCTCTGCCCCACTCCGCTCACCGCCCGCTCCAGCCACGTTGATGCGGCGGCTGCTGCTCGTGCGGCACGCGTCCACGGACGCGGTGCGCGCGGCCGCGTTCGGGGCCGACGAGCCGCTGGACGCATCCGGCGCGGCCGCGGCGGCGCGGCTGCGGCTGCCGCGGGCCGGCGAGGTGCTGGTCAGCCCGGCTCGGCGGGCGTTCGAGACGGCGGAGCGCGCCGGCCTTCACGTGACCGCGGTCGAGCCGGCGCTCGCCGAGTGCGACTTCGGCCGCTGGGCCGGCCTGACTCTGCGCGAGGTCGCCGACCACGAGCCGGAGGCGGTGGAGGCCTGGATGAGCGAGCCGGCCGCGGCCCCGCACGGCGGCGAGTCATTGCTCGCCGTGCTCGCCCGCGTAGGCGGCTGGCTCGACGAGCAGGCGACGCGGTCCGGCACCGCGGTGGCGATCACCCACGCCGGCGTGGTCAAGGCGGCGGTCGTGACGGCACTCGACGCCCCGCCCGCCGCGTTCTGGCGCATCGACGTCGCCCCCCTCTCGATCACCGAGCTCCACGCCCACGACGGCCGCTGGACGGTGACCCGGGTCAACGACCGCGGCGCCGCCGCGCCACTGCGCGAGGCGGTTCCCGCATGACCGCGATCGCGCTCGGCGTCGGCGCGGACCTCGTCTTCGGCGACCCGCGGCGTGGCCATCCGGTCGCGCTCTTCGGGCGCGCGGCGGCCGCGTTGGAGCGCGTCGCGTTCCGGCCCACCCGGCGTGCGGGCGCGGTCCACGCGGCGCTGCTGACCGGCGCGGTGGTCGCGCTCGCGGCGGCCGGGGAGCGGGCGCTGGGGACCGCGTTCCGGGCGGCGGCGCTGTGGACGGCGCTCGGCGCCCGGTCGCTGATGCGCGAGGCCGCCGCTGTGGCCGGGCTGGTGGAGGCCGGCGAGATCGACGGCGCGCGGCGGCGCATCCGCTCGCTGGTCGGCCGCGACCCGGAGGCGCTCGACGCGGCCGGCCTGTGCGCGGCGGCGATCGAGTCGGTGGCCGAGAACACGGTGGACGCGGTCGTGGCGCCGCTGCTGTGGGCGGCGACGGCCGGGGCGCCGGGAGCGCTCGGGCACCGGGCGGTCAACACGCTCGACGCGATGGTCGGCCACCGCAGCCCGCGCTACGCGCGCTTCGGCACCGCCGCCGCCCGGCTCGACGACGCGCTCAACTGGCCGGCCGCCCGTCTCACGGCCGCTCTGGCCGTCGCGCTCGGCGGGCGGCCTGCCGCCGCGCTGCGCGCCTGGCGCCGCGACGCCCCGGCGCACCCGAGCCCGAACGCCGGCGTCGCCGAGGCGGCGTTCGCGGGCGCACTCGGCGTCCGCCTCGGCGGCCCGCTCGCCTACGAGGGCCGCGCCGAGGCGCGTCCCCGGCTCGGCGACGGCCGCCCGCCCGAGCCCGCCGACGTCCGCCGGGCGATCCGCCTCGCCTGGTCGATCACCGCCGCAAGCGCGCTGCTCGCCGTCGCGACCACCCACGCCGCCTCCCGCCACCGCGGGTTCGCCGGAGGCCGGCGATGACCGGCGCGCTGCTCGTCGCCGGCACCCACTCGGACGCCGGCAAGACCGTCGTCACCGCGGCGATCTGCCGCTGGCTGCGCCGGCGCGGGATCAGCGTCGCGCCGTTCAAGGCGCAGAACATGGCGCTCAATTCGACGGTCACGCCGTCGGGGGCGGAGATCGGACGGGCGCAGGCGTTCCAGGCGGCGGCGTGCGGGGTCGCGCCCGAAGCGGCGATGAACCCCGTGCTGCTCAAGCCGTCCGGACCGGGGCACAGCCAGGTGATCGTGATGGGCACGCCGTACACCGACGCCACCGCGCGGTCCTACCAGGCGCTCAAGGCGGAGTTGCGCGCGCCCGTCGCCACGGCGCTGGCGGACCTCCGCGAGCGCTTCGACGTCGTCGTCTGCGAGGGCGCCGGCAGCCCGGCGGAGATCAACCTGCGCGCGGGCGATCTGGCGAACATGGGGCTCGCCCGCGAGGCTGGGTTGCCGGTCCTGCTGGTCGGCGACATCGACCGCGGCGGCGTGTTCGCCTCGCTGTACGGGACGCTCGCGCTCCTCGAGCCCGACGACCAGGCCCTGCTCGCCGGCTTCCTCATCAACAAGTTCCGCGGCGATCCGGCGATCCTCGCGCCCGGCCTCGAGCAGCTGCGCGAGCTCACCGGCCGTCCCACCTACGGCGTGCTGCCCTGGCTGGACGAGCCGTTCATCGACGCCGAGGACTCGCTGGCCCTCGCCCGGCCGCCGCGCCCCACGCCCGGCGCCACGCTCGACGTCGCGGTCATCCGCCTGCGCTGGATGAGCAACTTCACCGACATCGACGCGCTCGCGGCCGAGCCGGGCGTGGCGGTGCGCTTCACGCGCTCGCCGGCCGACGTCGAGCGCGCCGACCTGGTGATCCTGCCCGGCACCAAGGCCACCGTGGAGGACCTGCGGCGGCTGCGGGCCGACGGGCTCGACCGGGCGCTGCGCGAGCGCCGCGGCCCGATCCTCGGCATCTGCGGCGGCTACCAGATGCTCGGGACCGAGATCGAGGACGGCGTGGAGAGCGGCGCCGGCCGGGTCGAGGGGCTCGGGCTGCTGCCGGTGCGGACGGTGTTCGCCCAAGAGAAGCTGCTGCGCCAGGTCCAAGGTACGAGTTCCCGCGGCCTGCCCGCGACGGGCTACGAGATCCGCCACGGGCGGGTGTCCCGCGCGGGCGGCGAGCCGTGGATCGCGCCCGACGAAGGCTGCGCCGCCGGCGACGTCCTCGGCACCTCCTGGCACGGCCTGCTGGAGGGCGACGCGGTGCGGCGCGGGCTGCTGCGCTGGGTCGCGGAGCGCACCGGCCGGGACTGGGTGCCGGGTACGCGCCCGTTCGCCGAGGTGCGCGAGGCGCACCTGGACCGGCTGGCCGACTGGCTCGCGGAGCACGTCGACGAGCCGGCGCTGCTCGACCTCATCGAACGCGGCGCCCCCGCCGGGCTGCCGGTCATCCCCCCGGGAGGAGTGGCGTGCTCCGTCTGCTGACCACCGCCGACACGGAGATCCTGGCCGCCGCGCACGCGCTGCGCGAGCTGGGCGGGGACTTCCCCGAGGTCCGCTGCGCGAACCCGGCCACGCTGGACGACCCCGCGGCGTTCGTCGCCGGCGCCCGCGCGGTCGTCGTGCGCCTGCTGGGGGGCCGCCGCGCCTGGCCGGATGGCGTCGCGGAGCTGCGCGCGGTCTGCGAGCGGGACGGCATCGCCCTGCTGCTGATGGGCGGCGAGGCCGAGCCCGACGCCGAGCTGGCGGGGCTCTCCCTCGCGCCGGCCGGGGCGCTCGGCCAGGCGTTCGAGTACCTGCGCCACGGCGGCGTGGACAACACCCGCGAGCTGCTGCGCTTCCTCGCGGACACGTTCGCGCTGCAAGGCCACGGGTTCGAGCCGCCGCGCGAGCTGGCCGAGGTCGGCCTCTACCTCCCGGGGCACGGCGACGTGGACGCGCTGCCCGAGCGCGACGGCCGGCCCAGGGTCGGGATCGTCTTCTATCGCTCGCACCGCGTGACCGGCAACACGGCGTTCGTCGACGAGCTGGCCGCGGCCGTCGAGCGCGCCGGAGGGCAGCCGGTCTGCGTCTGGGCATACTCGCTGCGCGGCGACGCGCCGGCGCTGAAGCTGCTGGGCGGCGAGGTCGACGCGCTCGTCACTACGGTCCTCGCCGCCGGCGGGTCGCACGCCGGCGACGAGTGGCACGCCGAGGCGCTGGAAAGGCTCGGCGTCCCGGTCGTCCAGGCGCTCTGCGCCACCACCTCGCGCGCGGCCTGGGAGGCGTCGGACCAGGGCATGACGCCGCTCGACGCCGCCATGCAGGTGGCGATCCCCGAGTTCGACGGCCGCATCGTCGGCGTGCCGATCTCGTTCAAGGAGCCGCTCGCGGACTTCGAGGCGCTCCACTACGCCCCCGACCGCGAGCGCTGCGACCGCCTGGCCCGGCTCGCGGTCCGCCACGCCCGGCTGCGCACGCTCCCGCGCGCCCAGCAGCGCACGGCGATCGTCCTCTCCTCCTTCCCCACCAAGCACGCGCGGGTGGGCAACGCCGTCGGGCTCGACACCCCGGCCAGCGCGATGGCGCTGCTGGACGCGCTGCGCGAGGCGGGCCACCGCGTCGAGCACGACTTCCCCGACGGCGACGCGCTCATCCACGCGCTGATCGCCGCCGGCGGGCACGACCACGAGCTGCTCACCGACGACCAGCTCGCCCGCGCCGACGCACGGTTGCCGGTGGCCGGCTACGCGGCCTGGTTCGCCACGCTCCCCCAGCCGCTCCAGGACGCGGTGACCGACACGTGGGGCCCACCGCCGGGCGAGTGGTACGTCGAGGGCGAGGACTTCGTGATCGCCGGCCTGCAGCTGGGGAACGTCTTCCTGGCCATCCAGCCTCCGCGCGGCTACGGCGAGAACCCGGTGGCGATCTACCACGACCCGAACCTCGCCCCCGCCCACCACTACCTGGCCGCGTACCGCTACCTCGACGCGGTGTTCGGCGCCGACGCGATCGTCCACCTGGGCAAGCACGGCACGCTCGAGTGGCTGCCGGGCAAGTCGCTCGGGCTCTCCCCCGCCTGCGCGCCCGACGCCTGCCTGGGCGACGTGCCGCTCTTCTATCCGTTCGTGGTCAACGACCCCGGCGAGGGGATGCAGGCCAAGCGCCGCGCGCACGCCGTGCTGATCGACCACCTCGTGCCGCCGATGATGCGCGCGGAGACCTACGACGAGCTGGCCCAGCTCGAGCAGCTGCTCGACGACTACGCCCGCGCCGAGGCGCTCGACCCGGCCAAGCTGCCGGCGCTGGCGAACCGGATCTGGACGCTGCTGCACGCGGCCGACCTGCACCGCGACCTCGAGGTCACCGGCGAGCAGCCGGCGCTGGAGGACTTCAGCACGCTGATCGAGCACGTCGACGGCTACCTGTGCGAGATCAAGGACCTGCAGGTGCGCGACGGGCTGCACATCCTCGGCCGGGTGCCGGAGGGCGAGCAGCTGCGCGGGCTGCTGGGGGCGATCCTGCGGCTGCCGCAGGGGGACGTGCCCGGGCTGCGGGA
>JAICUS010000766.1 GCA_025935735.1 Solirubrobacteraceae bacterium
CGATCGCGATGATCGCGTGCTCCATCACGGGCGCGATCTGCGACTCGCTGAGGTAGATCCGCCGCTCGGTGCCGGTCAGCGTGCCGATCGGGTGGTCGTGGATGTCCACGATCTCCGAGTTCTGCTGCAGCGGCGCCTCCAGCGGCGGCAGCTCCGACGCCACCGCCATCAGCATCCCGAACACCGTGGAGACCGCCGCGAGGACCGCGAGGCCCAGCAGCAGCATGATCACCCGCAGCTTGCGGATGCGGAAGCGCTTGGGCGGCCGGCGGCGGCGCAGGAGGCCGCGGCGCGGGTACTTCGCCTTCTCGGTCGGGAAGGGGACGACACGGGCGCCATTGCCGTTGCTGCCGTTCTCGCCCGCTTGCGCGGGGATGGTTCTGGTCGTGTCGTCGCTCATGGCCTCAGCGCCACGCCAAGGTAGGGCGAGGCTCGGTCGTCCGGGCGGACCAAGCCCGGCGGGCGCCGGACTCTAGCATTGGCCCCCATGGCCTCCACGGCGGAGTTCCTGGCCCGTAATGCGGTCGATTGCCTGCCCGGCGGTGTGCTCGCGGAGCGCCTCGCGCAGGGCCGGCCGCTGCGCGTGAAGCTGGGCATCGATCCCACGGCGCCGGACCTGCACCTGGGCCACACCGTGGTGATGCAGAAGCTGCGCGAGTTCCAGGACGCGGGGCACACCGTGGTGCTGATCATCGGCGATTACACCGCGCGCGTGGGGGATCCATCCGGGCGCGCCGCCACCCGCCCGGTGCTCTCGCCCGCGGAGATCGAGGCGAACGCCCAGACCTACGTCGACCAGGCGACCAACGTGCTGGCGGCCGACGAGCGCCTCGAGGTCCGCCACAACTCCGAGTGGCTGGACATGCCGATGGAGGACCTCTTCCGGCTCGTCCGCAACGTCACGGTCGCCCAGATGCTCGAGCGCGACGACTTCTCCAAGCGGATGGCCGCCGCCGAGCCGATCTCGCTGCTGGAGCTCCTGTATCCGGTGCTGCAGGGCTACGACTCCGTGGCCGTGCGCGCGGACGTCGAGCTCGGCGGCACCGACCAGACCTTCAACCTGTTCATGGGCCGGGCGATCCAGTCCGTCTACGGCCAGCCGCCCCAGGTCGTGCTTACCCTGCCGCTGCTGACCGGCCTGGACGGCGAGCGGAAGATGTCGAAGTCCTACGGCAACGCGATCGGGATCGCCGAGCCTCCGGGAGAGATCTACGGCAAGACCCTGAGCATCCCGGACGCGCTGCTGGACGAGTGGTACGGCCTGCTGCTGGGTGGCTTGCCGCCGGCCGACGTCGGCCCCCGCGACGCCAAGCGAGCCCTCGCGCGCGCGTTGGTGACCCGGTTCTGGTCGCCCGAGGCCGCCGACGAGGCCGAGGCGGCCTTCGATCGCGTGTTCATCGCGCGCGAGATGCCCACCGAGATCGCCGAGGCCACGATCTCCGGCGACGGCGGCGTCGTCCACCTGCCCGCGGTCATCGCCGAGGTCTTCGGCGGCTCCCGCTCCGAGGCCCGCCGGTCTCTCTTGCAGGGCGGCGTGAAGTTGGACGGCTCGCCGCTGCCCGCCGAGCCGCTGGACGTGCCGGCGTCCTCGCTGGACGGCCGGGTGCTCCAGCTGGGCAAGCGCCACTTTCGCCGCCTGCGGGTGGCCTGAACCACCGCCCGCGGCGCCGTCCCCCGTCTTTCGGCGCCGCCCCCTGATCCCTCGGCGCCTCGTCTCCCCGGCGAACTGCGGCTGGGTAAGGAAGCAGGAGCCCTGGCCGCCGTGCATCGGTGATCGTTTCGGTGGCGCCGCCGGAGGGGGTGTGCTGGCCGCGTCCCGAATAGCGGTACAAGACAAGCACGCTCAAACTTGAGCAAGGCCGAGAGCTGGCGCACGTGATCTCTTGCGTCGAGCGCACGCGAGACTCGATCACACCCGACCTTCGCGCCGGACACGAGGCCGACCACCGCCCTACCCAGCCGGCCGTTCGCCGGTCCCGCCGCCACCGCGTCGAGGCCGACCGCCGCCCTAACCAGCCGGCCGTTCGCCAATCCCGCCGCCACCACGTCGAGGGCCACCGCCGCCCTAACCAGCCGGTCGTTCGCCGATCCCGCCGCCGCCCGCCGCGCGTGCCGCCCCCGAGCGCCGCCGCGCCGCCTCTCGCCCGGCGCCGCCCGGCTGCTACTCTTCCGCGCCGCGGTGGAGCCAGGCGCTCCCGGTCGCCGGGGATTGGCCCTGGCGCGCCGGTGCGCTAGACTCCATTACCCCCTCGGGAGCGATGGCTCCTGGGAGCGTTTCCGGCGGAGTCCCCGCCAGAGGAGGCGCGGCGGTCTTTGAAAACTCAACAGCATGCGCACCTCGGTGGCTCCTTGCCGCCGGTGTGCGTCCAGGTTCGTCATGCCGGCCGCGCTGAACCCAGCGCGCGCACGGCATCAAGGAATCAAAGA
>JAICUS010000733.1 GCA_025935735.1 Solirubrobacteraceae bacterium
CGGCCGCCACGGGCTGATGTGCGTCTCGACCCCGATGGACGACGGCGTGATCGACCAGGTGCTCGAGCTCTTCGCAGCGGCGGCCGCCGCGTGACCTCCGTCGTCGTGGTCGGCGCCGGCGCGCTCGGGCCCTGGACCCGCCGGCGATCGCGGTCCGCGTGGTCAGCATGCGGTTCTTCACCGCTCGAGACGGCCGGCCACCTGGAGATCGTCCGCAACGGCTACCTGCGGCCGGGGCACAGCGACGCCGACCTCGAGCGCTTCGAGCGCAGCGTCGCCGCGCAGCGCGAGCTCGGCGTGGGCGACGCCGTCGTGCTCGACCGCGCCGGGATCGAGCGGCTCGTGCCCGACATGGAGTGCGGCGACTTCGCCGGCGGGCTGTTCGGCCCCAGCGACGGCTACATCGACGGCCACCGCTACTGCGCGGTGCTGGCCGAGCGCTCCGGCGCGCGCGTGCTCGCGGGCACCGAGCTGCAGTCCTCCCCGCGCTCGGGCTCCTCGCCGCCGAGTGGATCGCCGACGGCCGCCCGTCCGCCGTCGCCGGCGCGGAGGCGCTGCTGCCTAGCCGATGACGTCGTCGAAGAACTGAAGCGGACCGGCGGCCGAGCGCACCTCGGCGGTGAGGCTGCCGTCGATCATCACGAACAGCATCCGGTTCGGCCGGTCGGAGCGGTTGACCCAGGCGTGCATGGTGCCGCGCTGCACGACGGCGTCGCCGGCGCGGACGAGGGTCTCCGAGCCGTCGTCGAGCAGCAGCCAGGTCTCGCCCTCCAGCACCACGCCGACGTCCACGGTCTCCGTGCGGTGCATCGGCGACTCCGCGCCGGGCGCCATCTCGGTGAACCGCACGCCGACCCCGTTGGCCGGCGGCGGCACGCGCACGGGGCGGTCGGTCGGCTCGGGCTCCTCGGCGGCGATCGGCGCCGGCATGCCCTCGGTGATCCAGGTCTCGTGGAACCACGCGCTGCCGATGTCCAGCGACTTCGGCGCCGGCCCGTCGGACAGCACGACCGACTTCCCCGAGGCATCGTGGCCGGTGACGATCCGGCGTGGTGGGCCGCTCATGCGGCGGCACCCTACCCGCTATCTCTACATCGGTGCCGAGCCCGCTGCGCACGCGCAACTACCGTCTGTACTTCTCCGGTCAGGTGGTGTCGGTGCCCGGTACGTGGCTGCAGACCGTCGCGCAGGCGTGGCTGGTGCTCGAGCTCACGGGAAGCGGCACCGCGCTCGGCGTCACCGTCGCGCTGCAGACCATGCCGGTGCTCGTGCTCGGCGCGTGGACCGGCTCCGTGGCCGACGCGGTCGACAAGCGGCGGCTGCTGCTCGCCACGCAGGCCGCGCAGGCCCTGCTCGCCCTGACGCTCGGGCTGCTCACCGTCACCGGCGCGGTCGAGTTGTGGATGGTGTGGGTGCTGGCGCTCGGGCTGGGGCTGGCCCGAGCGTTCGACACGCCCACGCGACAGGCGTTCGTGTCGGAGCTGGTCACCGGCGAGGCGCTGCCGCGGGCCATCGGCATCAACTCGACCGTGGTGTCCGCCGCGCGCATGGCCGGCCCGGCCGCGGGAGGCGCGATCATCGCCGTCTTCGGCGTCGGCCCGTGCTTCCTGATCAACGCCGGGTCGTTCCTCGGGCCGCTGCTCGCGCTGGCCGCCATGGACCCGGCCCGGCTGCTCCGCCCGGAGGCCATCCCCGCCCGCACGCCGGGCGCCGCGCGTGCGGGCCTGCGCTACGTCGCCGGCCGCCGCGACCTGCTGGTGCCGCTGCTGATGATGGCCCTCGTGGGGACGCTCGCCTACGAGTTCCAGGTCACGATCCCGCTGATGGCGCACTCCACCTTCCATCTCGGGGCGACGGGATTCGGCCTGCTGTACGCGGCGATGGGCGCGGGCTCCGTGCTGTCGGGCGCGCTGCTCGCCGGCCGGCTCGCCCCACGCGTGCGCACGCTGACGGCCACGGCGGCCGCGTTCGGCGTCGGGCTCGCCGCCGCCGCCGCGGCACCCGGGCCGGTGGCCGCGGCCGTCTGCCTGGCCTTCACGGGCGCGGCCAGCGTCGTCTACTCCGCCACCACCAACGCCACGCTGCAGCTGCGGGCGCAGCCGCACATGCGCGGCCGGGTCGTGGCGCTCTACATCATCGCCTTCATGGGCTCGACGGCGGTCGGGGGACCGCTCGTCGGGCTCGTGGGCGAGGTCGTGGGCGCGCGCGCCGCGCTGGCCGTGGGCGCCGTCGGCTGCGCCGCCGCGGTCGCGCTCGCCCTCGGAATCGACCGGCGGCAGCCGGTGCCCGCGGCTCACGGATCCGCACGGCGCGCCGTTACACCGTGATGCGCCTCTACGACTACTCCGCCTCGGCCAACTGCTACAAGGCGCGGCTGCTGCTCGCGCTGCTCGGCCGCGACTACGAGCGCGTCCCGGTGGACATCTTCGCCGGCGACACGCTGACCGACGCCTACGCCGCGCTGAACCCGGCGCGCGAGACGCCGGTGCTCGAGCTCGACGGGGGCGAGCGAATCGCCCAATCGAACGCGATCCTCTGGTATCTCGCGGAGGGGACGCCGTTCCTGCCGGAGGATCGGCTCGGCCGCGCGCTCGTCGCCCAGTGGCTGGCGTTCGAGCAGGAG
>JAICUS010000687.1 GCA_025935735.1 Solirubrobacteraceae bacterium
CCCCGGCACCACCGGCCTCTCGCACATCTCCGACGAGCGCATCTCGGTCGAGGACCTCGTCCTCGGCACGGAAGGCCTGGCGCTCATACTGGCTGAGCTGCTGGCGTAGCCTCGTCGTCGACGTACACGTGCTCGATGTCTCGCAGCTTGTCGCGCCGGCTGCTGGTGAGCCACACCGTGAGGACGACGCCGATGACCACCCAGGCGATGGCGATCCAGTTCGCCGCCTTGATCGGGTAGGTCGGCGGCTGCTTGTAGAACTGGTAGTAGAGCGGCAGGAAGAACAGGACGATGCCCGCGACCGGCAGCACCAGGTGGATGAACGGGTTGAACTCGGGCCGCCCCCAGTAGTGCCGGATGCAGCCGACCGACACCACCATGTAGACGACGATCACCACCGGCACCGCGAGCGTGGCCAGCAGTGAGAACGCGGTCAGCGGGTCCCAGATCGCCCCCGTGACGAGCGCCAGCACGAGCGCGAACGCCGACATCCAGACGATCGCCACGTGCGGGGTCTTGAACTCCGGGTGCGTCCGGCCGAGCGGGTGCGGCGCCAGGCCGTTGCGCGCCAGCGCGTAGAACACGCGCGTGGCCGCGTTGACCGCCGCGTTGGAGTTCGCCGCGATCGAGTTGCAGATGGCCAGGAACACGAGGATCCAGCCCGTGCTCCAGAAGACCTTGCCGAGGTCGCGCCACGGGTCGGCGCCGGTGGCCTGCTTGACGAAGCCGTCGAACCCCGCGCCGAACACCCAGGCGTAGGCGCAGAACACGTAGAAGATCCCGATCGCGACCGCCGAGCCGACCACCGCGCGCGGGATGTTCTTGCGCGGGTTGCGCGCCTCCTCGCCGAGCGGCGCGGCGGCCTCGAAGCCGATGAACGCCAGGATCGCGAAGACCATGCCCTTGAACACGCCGCCCAGGTCGCCGTTGGCGTGCGAGGGGTTGAACGGCTGCAGGCTCAGGTCGCCGACGTTGGAGATCAGCATCCACAGCGACAGCAGCCCGAAGATCCCGATCTCGAACGCGCCGAGGATGACGCCGGCGGTGGTGGAGATGCGGACGTCGCGGTAGGTGAGCAGGAAGACGATCACCGTCATCAGCAGCACCCAGACCCACCACTGGCCGGCCCAGTCGAACCCGGTCTCCGACTGGAAGACCTCGCGCATCGCCCACCCGAACTCCAGGTACAGGAACGGCGCGACCAGCGGCTCGAAGAGGATGAACAGCCAGGCCACGAAGAACCCCGCGCCCGGGCCGAGCGAGCCCGCGGCGTACATATACATGCCGCCGGCGGAGGGGAAGCGCTTGGCCAGCTGCCCGATCGCCGTCGCCGCGCAGATGCAGGCCACGAGCGCCAGCAGCACGGCGAGCGGCAGCGCCTGCCGGGCGTCGGGGACCGAGATGTAGAGCGAATACGCGACCGCGGCCCCGGGGGCCATGTGCGTGATCGACTGGAAGAGCACCTGCGGCAGGCCGATCGAGTGCTCGCGCAGATGCTGGAAGCTGCGCGGCGATGCCGTTGCGCCTTCCATTCGCTGACCCTCCTGTGCGGTTTATCCCCCTTCGGGAATCATCGGGCCTTCGCCGGACGGATCGGCGACGCCCGCCTCGATCCAGGCGTGCCGGCCGTCGAGCACGGCCTGCGCGGTCTTGTAGCCCTGGTCGTCGTCGTTGGCCCACAGCGCGTGGAACAGCGCGTCCGCGCGCCGGCGGGCCTGGCGGCAGAAGAGGTCCGCCAGCTCGCGCGCGGAGTCGGCGCGCTCGGACTGCTCGCCGGCGATCGTGTCGGCGTAGACCACCGCGGCGGCGATGGCGAACAGCTCGGCGCCGATGTCCACGATCCGGCCGAGGAACGACTGCCGCTGCTCGAGCTTGGCCTGCCACCGGGTCATGGCGTAGAAGGTCGAGCGCGCCAGCCGGCGCGAGGAGCGCTCGACGTAGCGCAGGTGGGTCGCGAGCTCGCCGAACTCGTCGTAGGCGCCCGGCTTGTGGCCCTCGCCCACGGCGAGCTTGGGCAGCCATTTGGCGTAGAACGCGCCGGCGCCCAGCGCGCCGCGCGCCTTGTCCTTGAGCGCCGTCTCCGGCTCGAGGATGTCGCCCGCCACCTGCAGGTGGCGGTCGACGGC
Organism: Solirubrobacteraceae bacterium; assembly: GCA_025935735.1. The sequence goes on from JAICUS010000687.1 coordinate 2,127, forward strand.
CTCGCGGGCGATCAGCAGGTGCATGATCTCCGTCGAGCCCTCGAAGATGCGGTTGATGCGCATGTCGCGCAGCGCCTGCTCGACCGGCACCGGCTTCTCCCCGCGGGCCTTCAGCGACGCCGCCGTCTCGTAGCCGCGCCCGCCGCGGACCTGGACGAGCTCGTCGAGCACCTTCCAGCCCATCTCGGAGCCGTAGAGCTTGGCGATCGCCGCCTCGATGCGGATGTCGTTGGACTTGTCGTCGGCCAGCCGGCTGGCCACGTCGAGCATCGCCTCCAGGCCGAACGCGCTCGCGGCGATGAACGACACCTTCTGGGCGACGGCGTCGTGCCTGCCGACGGGCCGGCCCCACTGGACGCGCTCGTTGCCCCACTCGCGCGCGATCTTGGTGGCCCACTTGGCCAGGCCGACGCAGATCGCCGGCAGGGCCAGGCGGCCCGTGTTCAGCGTGGACAGCGCGATCTTGAGACCCATGCCCTCGCGCCCGATCAGGTTCTCCTGCGGGATGAACACCTTCTCGAGCCGGGTCACCGAGTTCTCGATCCCGCGCAGGCCCATGAACGCGTTGCGGTGCTCGACGGACACGCCCTCTGAGTCGTAGGGCAGGATGAACGCGCTGATGCCGCCGCGGTGGCCCTCGGACTTCGGCACCCCGGCCATGACCACCTCGACGTCGGCGATCGCCCCGTTGGTGGCCCACAGCTTGTAGCCGTCGAGGACGTAGCCG
>JAICUS010000214.1 GCA_025935735.1 Solirubrobacteraceae bacterium
GATGCGCTGCTGCCTCGCGGCAGCCCGGCCGTCCCGGCGTACCGACGCAGGCCGCCCTGCGGTGCTGCTCGCGGGACCCAGCGCGCCGTCTGTCCGCGCCGAGCCGATTGAAGGCCTTGCATACGGCTCGTCGACGTCGTGGGAGCCGACGTAGTCCGCCACGCACCGAGCCGCAACGAGCGCCCGATCCTCGAAACCTGCAGGCCGGATTAAACCGAGGTCCGCACTTTCAGCTCGGCACAAGCCAACACCGCATAGACGGTCCCTCACCGCGTACGCGGCCTCCTCGTCGTGAAACGGACGGCACGGCCTCTACCGGTTTTCGCGCGTTCCGATAGTGCGCCGCCGCTGGGGAGCGGCTCGTTGTCCTGAGCGACTACTGTGAGACGGGGCGGCTGCGCTGTGGAGGGGCGGAACCCTAGGGCGCAGGAGTTCTCCAGGCGGCGTAGGGTCTGGGGTGTGAGGAGCGATTTCGCCGTGCCCGAGGCCACGATCGCGTCGATCCATGCCGCGTATCGGGCGCGGGAGCTCTCCGTCGTGGAGCTCGTGCGCGCCTATCTGGAGCGGATCGAGGCCTACGATCGCGGTGGTCCGGCGCTGAACGCCATTGTGGTGACGAACGAGCGGGCGCTTGCCCGTGCAGAGGAGCTCGACCGCGAGGAGCCAACGGGGCCGCTGCACGGGATCCCGGTCGTGCTCAAGGACAACATCAACACGAGCGACCTGCCGACGGCCTACGGATCGGTGGCGATGCGCGGCTACCGGCCGCCCGAGGACGCGACGGTCGCGCGTCGGCTGCGCGATGCGGGCGCGATCGTGCTGGCCAAGACGACCCTTCCTGACTGGGCGACATCCTGGTTTTCGTACTCGTCGCTAAGCACCGAGACGCGCAATCCGTATGACCCGAACCGCGATCCCGGCGGCTCGAGTTCCGGGACCGGCGCCGCGGTGGCGGCGAACCTCGCAACGGTGGGGTTGGGGACGGACTGCGGCGGCTCCATCCGCGTCCCCGCGTCGTTCTGCAATCTCGTCGGCGTGCGCAGCACGCCGGGCGTCGTGCCGCGCACGGGGACGTCGTACCTCGTTGTCCCGCAGGACACGGTCGGGCCGATGGCGCGCACCGTGGAGGACGCTCGGCGCGTGTTCGGCGTGATCGCTGGCTACGACCGCGCCGACGCGTACAGCGTTGCGGCGACGATCTCGCGTGCTCCCGATCCTCCGCCCGACGATGCGTTGAACGGCGCGCGGATTGGGCTGGTGACCAACGCGATCGGCGAGGATCCCGCGATTCGCGACCTGATCGCGACCGCCGCCCGGGCGCTCGAGACCGCCGGCGCCCGGGTCGAAGAGGTCGAGCTGCCCGACCTGTTCGACCACATCGTCGCGACGTCGATGTACACCGACCGCTCCAAGCACGACCTCGATCGCTTCCTCGCCGAACTCCCGAACGCGCCGATCCCCAACTTGAGGACGGCATACGAGAACGGCCACTACGACAAGCGGCTCGATCTCATGGACGCGATCATGGACGGCCCTGAAGACCCGGACCGCGACCCCGACTACCTTGCGCGCTTCGCCGCCCGGCATGAGTTCACGCTTCTCGTCGAGAACGAGATGGCGCGATTCGACGCGCTCGCCTACCCCAGCGTGCAAGTGCCACCACCGACCATGGAAGGCCGCGCCAACTGGACCACACTGACGCTGCCGACCAACACGCTGATCGCCTCCCAGACGTGGCTGCCGGCGATTACGGTCCCCGCCGGGCTCACGCCGGAGGGTGCGCCGGTCGGCCTCGAGTTCGTCGGGCGTCCCTATGACGAAGCGACCCTCTTCCGGCTCGCGCATGGGTTCGAGTACGCCACTCACCACCGCCGCGCGCCAGAGGTCTGTCCCTGAAACCCAGGCTCGAGAGCGCGAGCTCTCCGCGGTCAACTTGCTCGACTCCGAGAGGGAGCAGCGGGACGCTGCTCGCGCTCGCCGACGGCCACTCCCATTCGCGCATTGCGATAGTGCGCGGGCATGGCGAGCAAGCCCTCGGAACGGTTCGTGTGGGCCGTCAACACCCTGACGCTCGACGCGGCCGATCGCGTGCTGGAGGTCGGCTGCGGACACGGCGTGGCTGTATCACTGGTCTGTGAGCGGCTGGCCGGCGGGCGGATCACCGCTATCGATCGCTCGCAGAAGATGATTGAGATGGCCACGCGTAGGAATCGCGAGCACGTCGCGGAAGGCACGGCGGTCCTGAAGGCCGCGGCGCTCCAGAACGCGGACTTCGGGGACGAGCGATTCGACAAGGTCTTCGCCTTCAACGTCGCGCCCTTCTGGCTTCAGCCCCAGCAGGCGCTGGGGATCGTGCGGCCGCTGCTCGCCCCTGCGGGAGCGGTCTATCTGTTCTGGGACGCTCGCCACACGCAGCCCGGCCGGGCTCGCGATCTGGCGGACCAGCTGAGCGAGAAGTTCCGCCTGGGCGAGTTCTCCGTGGACCAGGTGCTGGTCGAGGAGCTGCGCCCGGTTCCCGCGGCATGCGTCATCGGGCGGCCCTACGTGTTGTGTGGCTCGCCTGCTTAACGTGCTCGGCGGCCCGCGACGCCGACTGCGACGCGGCCGAACTCTTGAACGCCACCGGCCCCGCCGAGGGGGCCGTGTCCGAAGGGATGCGGTAAGGGCGGCCGGTGTCGCGAGGTCGGTAGGGAAAAGTAGTGGCTCGAGAAGCTCGACCGCGCCCGAAAAAGGGGCGTTGGAGCGGCAGGGTAAGAGCGGGGGCGACGAGACACCTCTCGCGGCCTTTTGGAGCCTACCCTCGGAGGCCAGGTGATGGCCGACACACAACAATCGGATCGAGGAGGGCCTCACTGATGCCTGCGGCACCGTTCCTTATGGTCCGTGTGCTTGACGACCGGATCCGCACACGCGAGCAAGCCATCGAGGGCCTGCACTGGCACGTCGAGAACCAGGTCCTCCTAACTCGCCGTGACGTCGGCGTTGGCCTGATGCGCGGCCAGAAGCTCGTCGCCGTCGCCGCCTACGCGGGCCGAGGCCTCGTCATCTTCGGCACCGTGTCTGGGACCGAGTGGGTGCCGTGGACCGAGCCTCACTCGATCTACAAACAGGCCATACCGGTCGAGTGGGAGCCGGTGATCTGCAGCTTTGACGTGGACAACCCACCGCGCTCGCGGCTGCGCCTCAGCGGCCCCGAGTACCGCGCCATCAGAGAACAGGCGACACCGATCGACGAGGGACCGTAATGGCCGGCCGAGAGATCAGAAGCGCCAGTCGGCCGGATCCGTCGCAGCATCCGGTACATACGCACGACGTCGGCCGCACACGAGCTCCCGATCGGACTGCGCCCGACGATCATCGCCATCGCATTGAGGCAGATCCGACGGCGCCGTGGGGATCGAGGGCGCACCCGCGTTTCGCGCGTTGCAGCACTCTGCGTCGCCGCCATCGTCGGGATGCCCTGGCCAGCTGTCGTCGGTAGATTCGCTCCGCGGTCGGATCTAGAGTCGCATCGACGAGGAGACCCCGTCCGGATGCTCAACCTCCTGCCAGGAATCCGCGACCTCAGGGCACCGCTTGCCGCTGGTTATATCTGGCTCGTTGCGCTCTGGATTGCGCTCGAGCCCGTGGTCCCCGACGAGGACCACGCCGTCGGAGTGCTCGCCTCGTTCTACAGGCTCGCCGACACCGTGTCGGCGATCGGGCTCGGGGTCGTGGCCTCGTTTGTCGCGTACGTCCTCGGAGCTCTCTCGACAAGCGTCTTCTCGTCGTGGGCATCCCAGTCGCGTGTCGTCCGCGCCTTGCGCCGGACCCGGTTGGTCAAACCGTTCAGCGCTCAGGGGCGAGAGGCTTTAGCCGAGCTCGCTCGTGATAGTCGGATCGAACTCGAAAGCACCTTGTCCATGTCAGGCAAGGATGTGTGGGAGCTTCTCGACGAGAGCCATGTGACCGAACCGTCGAAGGCCGCCGGTGGCAACCCGAAGATTTACCCTCTTCGGGTGAAGAAGCGTCGCTTGCCGCGCCCGCATCTCAGCGGTCCGGGGGGAGCCAAGCCGATGGACTTCGAGGCGGAGCAGCAGGCGAGGATCGCTTCGGCGGTGACCAGCGAGCTCGACACGATCGCGACAACGCGGCTCCTGGGACGGGACGAAGCGCTCTACTCGTCGATCGACCGCCTTCGGTCTGAGACTGAGTTTCGCCTTGCCATCGTGCCTCCGATCGTTTTCGCCGGAGGGGTACTCGCCTCGCGTATTGACCTGCCGTGGTCGGTTCCGGTAATCCTGGGCGCGCTCGTCCTGTGTTATGGACTGCTTGTCGACGCTGTCAAGCTCCAGCGAAGAACGAACGAGCGCCTTCTCGACGTTCTTGCGGACGGCCGCGTCAAGTCCCCCGTACTGGAACGGCTCCAGAGCCGGGCGACGGCGATCGCCAACCGGACGTCGGCGGATGACGTCGAACAAGCAGCGAGCCGGATCGCCGCGAAAATCGGGCGCACGATCAAGCGTCTAGAGACTCTCGGCCGGTCGGAGCCCACGTTGGCCGAGGAGGCCAAGAGAGACGCCGACGTTGCACAGCACACGCTCGACGAATTGGCGCCACGCCTTCCGCCGGATGTCGTGCGGCCCGCCCGCGACGCTATCAAGAACCTCAACACCGCCTCGGACGCCTGGGTGGCCGCGATGCGAGGCGAGGGGTTCGACGACGGCAACCGACTGGCCTACGACCGCGGGGTGGAACTCTACAAGCAATTCCTCGGCGATGCGAAGGAAGCGGTGGCGCAGATGCGATCGCCGGCAAAGAGCCAATGAATCCAGCTGCGCGCGAGTCCGTCGCTTGTGCGTTCAGCGAGGCCACCATCGCAGTCCAGGATGCACACGCGACGACGCGGCCCCCGCTCTCGATCGCGTTGCTCGATGTAGCCGGCGTCGCCCTCGTCAACCAGCGGTTCGGGCGGTCGGGTGGCGACCTGCTCTTGCGCGCGTTCGAGGACTGGCTTCACGGGCATACCCAGCACGGAGAAACCGTCTGGCGTCTCGGCGGCGACGAGTACCTGCTGCTCATGCCGCACCAGTCCGCCAGGTCGTCGACACGCCGGCTGAAGTCGCTTCACCGTCGAATGGGAAGTGAGCCGGTGAGGCTCACCACGATGGACTCGCTTGTCCAGACCTCCCTCATTGCGATGTCCTTTCACGCAGGCGGCGCCACGGCTCCGCCCGCGGCCTGCACCGCTTGGGATCTCTGCAGCATGGCCGGCCGAGCGCTGCAACAGGCCGAGAGACGCAACCGGCTGATCATCTGGGCCTGACGGTCCGCGACCGCGTTGCCCCGGGCTATCGCGTCTCGCGCGCAAAGCGATAGCCAGGGTGGCGACCCGCCGGCTCCGCTCCTCATCGTCCATTGCGCTAGTGACGTGTTGGGGTCCGGCGCGACTCGTCATGCCTCCAAGCAGCAGCGCGTCATGTCTGGTCCGGCTTGCTCGGCGCTGTCGCGTGTGGATCGAGGCGCTGGAGGCGGCGGTTGGCTTGCTACCACGCCGCATGCCGTCACGGCGGCCCTTGACTCTCGGGTCAGATGGGAGTCGTATTAGAGCCGAGACCGCTGATCGTCCTGCTCCGCTCAGGGCCGAGGAGGTGATGCAGCCCGCCGGTGCAGCTTCATCTGCCTGCAAAACGAGGAAGTGCTGATGATTCCCGAGAACCGTGCGGATGTCGACCGCGATATCCAGGGCACGCTTGGGCTCGTGCCGGAGTTCTTCAAGCGAGTTCCGGACTACCTGATCCCTACCGAGTGGGCGAGCTTCAAGAGCCTCCAACTCTCGGATCAGACCGCGATCCCGAACAAGTACAAGGAACTGATCGGGCTCGCCGTGTCAGGCGCGACGCGCTGCCGCTACTGCTGCTACTTCCACACGGAGGCGGCACGCCTGTTTGGCGCCAGCGAGGACGAAATCACCGAGGCCGCGCTGATCGCGAAGAACACGATGGGTTGGAGCACATACCTGAACACGCTCCAATTCGACTACGACCAGTTCGTCGAAGAGTTCGACCAGGTCACCACGCACGTGCGTGATCAGATGGCTGCGGGCGCGCCCGCGTGACCCGTCTCGGCGACCGGCCTGGTTCCTTCGAGTCAGCGCCGGTCGCCGTCTGGCGGGGTCTCCGAGAGCCGTTTTCGGGACCGATCGAAGTCGTCTAGGACCCGCCCGAGCAACTCGATGGCGGTTGCCGGGGCGTCGGGGGAAGCCCGCATCGCGTCGAGTGCAAGCCGCGCGCCCGCAACCAGGGCGGAGAGCTCCTGGCCCGTCGCCGTGACCGTGAAGACGTTCTCGCGACTCCGCTCGACTCGCACACCCCGATTCTGGCGCACCGGCCCACTGCCCGGCAACGACTCGCGTAGCGAGACAGCGAGCCTCCTGCGGCTCGACGCCTGATCGGGCGGTTAGCGGCGCGGTCGAGTCTCCGTCGCGACCTCCGGCTCTCATCAAGGACCCGCCGGGCTTGGCGCTTTCCTTGCGGCCGGGCCCTCTGCGTCGCGGGGGCTCTCGCTGCTGCATCCGCCTGGCAGGAGTAGCTGGCCGCCGCGATCCGGCGCTGCTCCTATCCATGCTCAGCAGCGGCGTAGACGGCGCCGAGAGCGCAGACTGCGGCTGCTGCTTCGGCGACGCTGCGATAGCCGCTTCGGGCGAGCGAGGCGGGCATCTTCGGCAGCGAAGACTGCTGTCCGAAGGAGGACCACATGCCCGAGCGCCTGCTCGATGCAGCCGGCCGTCGCCGCTCGCCCGCCACGCTGCCGGGATTCCACGCCGGTCGCCCGCCACGCAACAAGGGGATGCGCTACCCAGCGGACCCGCCCACGGTCGAGGAGATCGTCGCGGTCATGCGCGCAGCCGGCGAGACGATCCACGGGCGGCGCCTGCGCGCCCTGATCGTCATGCTCTGGCGCGCCGGGCTGCGGATCAGCGAAGCGCTCGCGCTCGCTGAGGCCGATCTCGATCCGCGGCGGGGCGCCGTGCTGGTCCGTCGCGGCAAGGGCGGCCGCCGGCGCGAGATCGGCATGGACGCCTGGGCGTGGGAGCAGTTGCAGCCGTGGCTCACCGCCCGAGTAGAGCTTCCCATCGGGCCGCTGCTCTGCATCATCAACGGTCCGACGCGCGGCCGGCGCTGGTCGATCGCGGCCGCTCGCGCGCAGTTGCGCGACACTGCGGCTGCCGCCGGCGTCCGGCGACGCTTTGCGCCCCACCAACTCCGCCACGCCCACGCGGTCGAGCTCGCGCACGAAGGCGTCCCGCTCGTCGTCATTCAGCGCCAACTCGGCCACAGCAACCTCGGCATCACGTCCGTCTACCTGCAGGGCATCGACAACGCCGAGATCATCGAGACCGTCCACGCCCGGCGAGCGCCCGTGGTCGCAGTCCACTTCAAGCTCAAGCGTTGACGGCGGAGATCGCCAATCGCGCAAAGCAATACCGACGCCGACGACCTTCTCGGACCGCTGCTGCTCGTCCTCCTCGGCAGCGAAGCGGCCGCCGTAGTCGCTCGCGCCGCATGACCCATCGAGGGTGTTTCACTTTCGATTGGCGAGGGGTCCGCTCTCGAGGTGCGTGAACTGGCGCACCACCGAGATCTGTGTCTCGGTTGCCCCGTCCAAGAGCGCGTTCGAGCCGTCCCCTACGGGTGTCATGACCTGCGGCACGCGAATCGAATGAGCCGCTTCTCGTTGGCGAGCTGGCGCTCCGTTCCGCGCGCGCGACCAAGGCTGACCTGAGGCCCGTGGAGCGGGGTCAGGAGCGACGCGTCCGCAGTCAGCACGGTACCTTCGCATCGTGGCCGGCGCCCGCAACTCTTTCCAGCTCTTCTCACTCGGCTCCAGCGTGAAGGGCTCGCCCACCCTCGTGAAGCCCGTGACGTTCCAAGCGCTCAGCGCGCGCGAGGTCCAGGAGATCGAACGGTGGCTCAAGCACGAACCCGGGGTGATGGGTGAGCCGCTGAAGATCGTCGCCAGCCAGCTGGCCGGCTTCGACAAGACGCTCGACCGCCTCGACCTGCTCGCACTGGACCGCAACGGCAAGCTCGTCGTGATCGAGATCAAGCGCGACGACTCCAGCAAAAGCCAGGACCTGCAGGCCCTGCGCTACGCCGCCTACTGCTCCGGCCTGACCGCCGAGCAAGTAGTCGGTCTCTACCGCGCGTACGAGCGTTCCGAGCACAACCGCGAGCTGACGACCGGAGAGGCCCGGCAGGAGCTGGAGGAGTTCATCCGAAGCGAGAGCCTCGACGCGCTCGACGAGGACGACCAGCCACGAATGATCCTGGTCGCCACCGGGTTCCAGGTCGGGGTGACGAACACGACTCTGTGGCTGCTGCGCAACTCCGAGCTGGACATCACCTGTGTGCAGGTACAGCCGTACGAGATCAACGCCGAGATAGTGCTCGCCTCCACCGTCCTCATCCCGCTGCCGGAGGCCGAGGAGTACCAGTCGCGGCTAAAGGAAAAGCAACGCAAGGCTCGCAGCCACCGCGACGGGGACACCATCGACTTCGAAATCGTCCGCGCGTTCATCGCCTCGATTCCCAAGGGCCGCTGGGCCTCCTACGGCGATGTGGCCGCGGCCGCCGGCGCGCCGAAGGGCGGTCAGGCGCTCGGAACTTGGCTCTCGCGCAACCCGGTACGGCGGGGTGAGAAAGAGGTCCCGTCGCTGGTGTACCGCGTACTCACGCGCCACGGCGAGGTCAGCCCCGGCTGGCGGGCGACGGAGCCTGAGCTGCTGCCCACGCCGCAGGCGGTACAGGCCGAGCTCGCCGACGAGGGCGTGACCTTCGACGCCACCGGTCGCGCCAGCCAGGACCAGCGGTGGACGCCAGAGGACTGGGCAGCGTTGCAGGACGGCGCCGTCAACGGCGGTGGTACCGCCGTCTGACGCTGGCTGAGCGGTTTCCGACGATTCCGAGATCTCCCGCCTGCTGGATGTCGCGCAAACCAGCAGCCCGAGGCCGAGGCATCGGCGTCACGAGCGTTGGCGAAGCAGGAAGTCAAGGGTCGCACGGTTGAACGTCTCGGGGTCCTCGTGGAGCCCGGCGTGTGACAGGTGGTCAAAGACCACCAGCTCGC
>JAICUS010000496.1 GCA_025935735.1 Solirubrobacteraceae bacterium
GGGCCGCGACGGCGCCGGGCGCATCCTCCTGCTCGCCTCTGCCGCCCCATTGAACGGATACTTCAGGCCGGACGCCATCCTGATCCGGCTGCTGCCCGACGGCACGCCGGAGATGAGCTTCGGGCCCGGCGGCATGGTCACGCTCGGCCGCGGCGTCCACTCGGCCGGCCCGCTGGTGGACCGCGACGGCGCGGCGACCGCACTGGGCGCGATCCCGGGACGCGGCGCGCGGCCGGCGCACGCGGTGGTCTACCGGTTGGACGCCCGCGGGCGCATCCGCCGTGCGATCCACCTGGCACTCCACCGCCGCCATCTGTCGGGGGAGGTCGGCCCGACGGCGCTGCTCCGCGGCTCGAATGGCGGCGTCATCGTGGCCGGCAACGACGCCACTGGGGTGCGCACCTGGGGTTGGATCGCTCGGCTGCGGCGCGACGGCCGCTGGGGCCGCCGCGTCATCCCGGCGGGCAAGGACCGTCGGTTCCACATCTCCGCGCTGGCGCGCGACCGCCGCGGCCGGATCGTCCTCGCCGGCACCGCTTACGACGACGACATCCCGGAGAAGGAGGACTTCGGGGACCCGTACTTCGCGGCGGTGCGGCTGAAGGGCGGGCCCTGACATGCTGCCGCGATGCCGCACCGTTCAGCCGCCCCGCGGGTTGGAGCCCACGCCATGAAGCGAACCGTCGCACTCGCCGGCCTCGCGCTGCTGCTCGGCGCGCCCGCGGCCGCGCAGGCCCGCGCGGGCCAGGCCGACCGGCACTTCGCCCGCCGCGGCACGCAGACCCGGGGCGCGAAGGGCGGCGACGCGGTGGGCGGCGCGGTCCTCTCGCTGGGCAACGGCCGGCTGCTGGCCGGCGGGGCCGCGGCCGGCAGGCTCGTGGTGGTCCGCCTGCACGCCACCACCGGCAAGCTGGACAACGGCTTCGGCGCCCATGGCCAGTTCGCGCCCCAGCTCCCGGGCACCTCGCTGGACGGCGTGCAGTCGCTGGCCACGTTCCGCGACGGGCGCATCGTGGCCGCGGGGACGCTCGACAGCGGCGGCGTGACGCGGTTCGTCGCGGTCAAGCTGCTGCCCAACGGCGACGTGGACCCGAGCTTCGGCGGCGGCCTCGGCTACGTCATCACCGGCCCGGCGGGCGCGCAGCTCGGCGGGATGGCGATGGACGCCAACGGCAACGTCGTGCTCGCCGGCTCGCGCAGCGGCGAGGTGCCGATCATCATGCGCCTGCTGCCCGACGGCACCCCGGACACGACGTTCGGCAGCGGCGGGACCGTCGATGGCGCGTCGCTCGGGCTCGCCGGGCGCGCGACCGCCGTGCTCGCCCGCCCCGACGGCACCGTCGTGTTCACGGTCGGCGCCACGCCGGGCCACAGCGGCTCGTCCGCGTTCACGGTCGTGCGGCTGCTGACCAGCGGCGCACCGGACCCCGGCTTCAACGGCGGCGGCATCTCCACCGCCACGTTCGGCACCGCGACGACGGGCGACGGCCTCGGCGCGGGGGCGCTGCACATCGGCCCGTCCGGCACGCTGCTCGTGGGCGGCACGGTGCTGAGCGCCGGCGGCTCCCAGCAGGCGCTGGTCATGCGCCTGCTGTCCAACGGCAGGCTCGACACGCGCTTCGGCACGCGCGGCTTCGCCCGCATCGCCCGCGCCGGGCGCAACCTGCGGGTGACGAGCCTGTCGCGCGACTCCGCCGGCCGGATCCTGATCGCCGGCACGGCCCGCGCGCCCGGGTCGCTCGTAGCCCGGCTGCACCCGAGCGGCCGGCGCGACACGCACTTCGGCACCCGCGGCGTGACGTTCCCGGCGCTCGGGCGCCCCGGCCGCGCCGCGCCGGTCTACACGGAGTTCCGGGCGGTCGACGCCGTCGGCACCCACGCCGTGCTCGCCGGCCTGGCCGCCGCGCCGGGGCCGCTCATCCGCAGCACGAGCGGCACGGCCTACGCCGGCCGCTTCTCGCTCACCGTCTCGCGATTGCGCTGACGCGCTCGTGCAGCCACGGCACGTGCGGCTCGTGCTCGGGCTTCATCAGCACGCTGCGCAGCACGCGCACCGGGTCGGCGTCGGGCGCGATGCCGGCGTGGGCGAACCCGGGCACGGCGAGCGTCGAGAGGTAGACCGGGTCGTCTGACGCCATCCCCGCCGCGAGCACGCGGGCGCTCGCGGCGTCGACGGCGCTCGCGGTGTCGGCCGCGGGGAAGTAGGTGAGGATGTCCAGCTCCGGCGCGCGGTGCAGGCGCAGGACGTCGGAGCGCTCGATCAGCGCCGCCCAGGCGCGGGCGGCGCGCACGCCGGCAGCCAGGATCGGGGCGAGGTCGAGCGAGCGCAGCGTGAGCCACAGCGCGGCGGCCGCGGCGCCGGCGCGCGAGCACTCGAGGCTGATCTCGCCCAGGTGCAGCTCGTCGGAGGTGAAGTAGGTGTAGGGCGAGTCGTGCTGGTACAGCCGGCCCACGCCCGGGTCGCGGAACAGCACCGCCCCGCAGCCGTAGGGCTGCAGTCCGTGCTTGTGGGGATCGACCACGACGCTGTCCGCCGCGGCGATCGCCCGGAACGGCGCCGGGTCGATCAGCGGCGCGTCGAGCAGCGCGAAGAACCCGCCGTAGGCCGCGTCGACGTGGATGCGCACGCCGTGGCGCTCGCGCAGCGCCAGCGCCTCGTGCACGGCGTCGACGATCCCCATCCCGGTCGTGCCCGCGGTGACCACGACGGTCCCGACGTCGTGCGAGCGGCACAGCGCGTCCACCGCGTCGAGGTCGATCCGGCCGTCCGCCGTGGCCGGCGCGGCGAGCGCCTCGACACCCAGCAGCGCGCACATGCGGGCGTGCGTGTAGTGCGCGTTGGCGCCGTGGACGACCGCCCGGCCGGGGTGCAGCTCGCGGGCCACCCACAGCGCCTCGAGGTTGGCGATCGTGCCCGACGAGGTGAGGTGGCCGAGCGCGTCGCCCGGCAGCCCGAACATCAGCGCCAGATCGGCCACCACCTCCTTCTCCAGCTCGCTGGTGGCCGGGCCGCCGTCCAGCGCGTGGTTGTTCGTGTTGACGAGCATCGCCGCGGCGTAGGCGGCGGCCGCCACCGGGTGCGGCGGCTTGAGCATCTGCCCGGCGTAGCGCGGGTGGAAGAAGGGATAGTTGCCGGCCATCCGCGAGGCGAACTCGCCCCAGGCGGCCTCCAGGCGGGCGGGGTCGGGCGCGAGCGCCGGGTGCCCCGGCATCTCGCCGGCGCGGGCGCGCCACTCGTCCACCAGCGCCAGCGCGCGCTCCATCAACGGCTCGGGCATCCGCCCTATCCTGACGCCATGGCTCCGATCTCGTTCGCGCGTGGCGCTCCGTCCCTGGACATCGTCGACGTCGAGGGCCTGCGCGAGGCCGCGCGGCTGGCCTTCGAGAACGACCCGGCGGGGACGACCGCCTACGGGACGTCGGTGGGCTACGTGCCGCTGCGCGAGTGGATCGCCGAGCAGCACGGCGTGGCGGTGGAGCAGGTGCTGGTGACCAACGGGTCGATGCAGGCCGACGCGTTCCTGTTCGAGCTGCTCGTGCAGGCGGGCGACGGCGTGATCGTGGAGTCGCCGACCTACGACCGCACGCTGCTGAACCTGCGCAACCGCGGCGCGGACGTGCGGATGGTGGCGCTGGAGACCGACGGGATCAGCACCGACGAGCTCGAGACCGTGCTGTCGGAGGCGCTGCACCCCAAGCTCGCGCACATCATCCCCAACTTCCAGAACCCGGCCGGCTACACGCTGTCCGCGGCCAAGCGGGCGCGGCTGCTCGAGCTGGCGGTCGAGCACGACTTCACGATCTTCGAGGACGACCCGTACGTGGCCATCCGCTTCGAGGGCGAGCCGATCGCGTCGATGTTCTCGAACGACGAGGCGGGCCGCGTCGTCTACGCGTCCTCGTTCTCCAAGACGGTCTGCCCCGGCATCCGCGTGGGCTACCTGGTCGGGCCGCAGGCGGTCGTCAAGCAGATCCAGACGCTCGCCACCAACACCTACATCTCGCCCAACATGGTCGCGCAGTCGATCGTCAACCAGTTCGCCCGCTCGGGGCGCATGGACGGGGCGGTCGCCACGGTGAAGACCGCGCTGCGCGAGCGCCGCGACGCGGTCTGCGCGGCCCTGGAGCGCGAGATCCCCGAGGCGCGGTTCGCCCGGCCGCAGGGCGGCTACTTCATGTGGGTCGAGCTGCCCGAGGAGATCGACGTGGCCGAGCTGGAGAAGGCGGCCGCCCAGCGCGAGGTGCTGTTCGTCAAGGGCACGGACTTCCTGCTCGAGGGCGGGCGCAACACGCTGCGCCTGGCCTACTCGGGCGTGACGCCCGAGCAGATCGACGAGGGCATCACGCGGCTCGCCGACGCCGTGCGGAGCCTTGGCGTCGCGGCGGCTTAGCTACGGCGAGGATCCGTCGCAGTTCGGCGAGCTGTCCGGCTCCGGGCCGGTCGCCGTGCTCATCCACGGCGGGTTCTGGAAGGCCGAGTACGGCCTCGAGCTGATGGATGCGCTGTGCGCCGACCTCGCCTCGCGCGGGTGGGCGGCGTGGAACATCGAGTACCGGCGCCTCGGCAACGGCGGCGGTGTGCCGTACACGCTCGACGACGTGGGCGCGGCGATCGACC
>JAICUS010000265.1 GCA_025935735.1 Solirubrobacteraceae bacterium
ACCCGCTGCGGACGGGGACGTACTCGCGGACGCTCACGTTCACGCTGTCAACTGCAAACCCGTAGAGACAGGTTTCGCACCTACCGTCATCGCAAGCTCGGACCTCAGGGCGACGCTACATATTTGCGCGGAGCGGGCGGGCGCCTGTACGGTCGGCTGTGAGATGGAGCACGAGGCCCCGACTCCCGCCCCGCCCGCTCCGGCGCCGCCGGTCGTCGTCGCCGCGCCCGAGGCGGTGGGCGGCGCGCCGCTGGGCGTCGACCAGGTGCTCTCGCTGCAGCGCAGCGCCGGCAACCGCGCGGTCTGCCGGGCGATCGCCTCGGGGCTGATCCAGCGCGACGACGCGCAGCCGGCCGGCGGCGCGGGAGCGTTCAGCCTCAGCGTCTCGCCGCAGAAAGCGACCTTCCCGCTCGAGTCGGGCGTGACGATCGCCGCCCGGGTCGATCCGGCGGGCACCGGGGCGCAGTTCTCGCTCGCCGCGGGCACGGCGAGCCCGGCCGCGGGCACCTCCATCGACGCGAGCACGGGCGTCGTCACGCTCGACGCCAAGCAGCCGGGCGGGACGCTGAAGGCCCAGGCCACGCCGCCGGGCGGCACCCCGGCGACCGCCGAGTTCGCGGTGATCGAGAAGCCGACGGGGATCGCCTCGACCAACGGCGGCTCCAGCGGCAATCCCTATCAGGGCTCGTTCACCCACACCTTCACGACGGCCTCGGGCAACCCGGCGGGGCTCAACAAGGGCAACGTCAACGAGAAGTTCCCGACGCCGACGGTGACGTCGCCGTTCAAGGGCGGCTCGTTCACCGTCGACGCCAACAAGGCGGGCTCGCACGGCTGGGACCTCGACGGCTCGGGCGCGATGACCGGCACCGACGACGTCGAGATGAAGTCCAAGGACGTCGACGCCGGCGACTTCATCGCCTCCGCCTCGAACCCGAAGCCCAAGGGCACGCTGCCGGCGGGATTCTCGATGGACCAGGAGTTCCAGAACAAGTCGTTCCCCTCCGGCAGCCTCGAGGCGACCGCGTTCACGACCACGCAGCACGTCCGGACCCTGGACGAGCGCAACGGCAAGCTCGTGTTCGTGATCAAGTCGGGCACGAAGGAGGTCGAGATCCCGTACGCCGGCCCGGCCGTCTACCGCAACGCCAAGGCGGACAAGCCGACGGTCGAGGCCTCGGGTCCCAAGCCGGCCAAGGGCGACTGGAAGCGCAACGAGGTCCAGGTGTCGGTGTCCGCGGAGGGCTCGGGAGCCTCCGCGTCCTACTCGATCGTCGGCCCCGACCTCGGCTGCGAGGTCAACCTGAACGGCAAGGTGAAGATCGGCAGCCAGGCCGGCACGATCACCGTGCGCGCGGGGGACAAGACCCGCTACGACGAGGTCAAGATCACGATCACGCCGGCGCCGTCGCCGAAGACGGGCGCCCCTGCGCCGACCGACGCTGGTGACGCCGCGCCGGTGCCGGAGGCGGTCGGCGCGCCGGATTAGCTCGGGATCACCGCCGTGCGGGCGTCGTAGGCCGCCAGCGCGGGGAACCCGGCCATGATCAGGAACACGCCGGCCACGCAGGCCAGCCCGCCGCTGGTCACGGCGATCGCGGCGGTGGTCAGCGAGGCGGCGATCCCCGACTCGAGGTCGCCCAGCCGCGGGCCGCTGGTCACCACGAGCGTGAAGATCGCCGACATGCGCCCGCGCATGTACTCGGGCGTGGTCGTCTGGTTGATGATCGAGCGGCTGACCGCGCTCACGCTGTCCGCGCCGCCGGCGACGGCCAGCAGCGCCGCGGCGGCCCAGATGCTCGGCATCAGGCCGGCGCCGGCGATGGCCAGGCCCCACACGATCACCGCGGCGATGACGACGCGGCCGAGGCGGTTGACGTGCTCCACCCAGCCCGTGGTCAGCGCGGCCACGGACGCGCCCGCCGAGACCGCGGCGTAGAGCAGGCCCGTCCCGCCCGCGCCGGCGTGGTAGACGGTGAGCGAGAGCACGGCGAACAGCGCGCGGGGCATGCCGAACGTCATCGCCACCAGGTCGATGGCGAACGAGCCCATCAGCGCGTGGTTGCGCCTGACGAACGCGATCCCCTCGGCGATCGAGCGCAGCAGCGGCGGGTGCTCGGTGTCCGAGGGCGCGGGCGGCAGCGGCGGCAGCGCGCAGGTCACGCCGATCATCACCAGGAAGCCGACCGCGTCGGCGGCGTAGGCGGCGCCGACGCCCAGGCCGGCGATCATCAGGCCGCCCACCCCCGGCCCGACCACCGCGGCGACCTGGTAGAGGCCGTAGTTCAGGCTCAGCGCGGCCCGCAGGCGGTCGCCGGCCAGCGCGGGGATGACGGCCGAGCGGGTGACGTTGTCGATCGTCGAGCCCGCGGCCAGCAGCCCGGCGAGCACGTAGATGAGCTCGATCGGCGGGTCGCCGGCGAACGCGCCGGCGGCCAGCAGCGCGGCCGCGAGCGTGATCAGCACCTGGGCGGCGAACATCAGCCGGCGCCGCTCGATCCGGTCGGCCAGCGCGCCCGCGAACAGGCTGCAGGTGACGATGGGGATCAGCTCCACGATCCCGAGCAGGCCGACCAGCGCGGCCGAGTGCGTCAGCGTGAAGATCTGGAACGGGATGGCCACCAGGGCGGCCTGCGCGCCGAGGCTGGAGAAGACCTCGCCGAGGATGAGCAGCCGCAGGTTGCGCGAATCCCGCAACACGCTGAGGTCGACGGCGATCCGCGCCATGGGCGCCTCAGTGAAGCAGCGCGCGCCCACCGCCTAGGATGGGGTGGTCGAATGTCGCAGACGCTGACACCGGCGGACCCGCCGGCGGCTCTCGGGTTCGAGCTCGAGCGCTTCGACTGGGCGGAAGACGAGCGGCTGGAGGTGACCGGCCGCTGGTTCGGCGTGCGCGGACGCCGGTTCGTCCGTCCGACCCTCACGCTGCGCGCCGCGGGCCGGCGCCGGCGGATGATCGCGCTGCTCGAGCACAAGCCGTGGGCGGCCAGCGACGAGGCGGCCTGGACCGCCGCGTTCGCCTGGCGCGGCGCGCGCGAGGACGTCACGACCGCCCGCCTCGAGGTCGCCCCCGACGTCGTGCTCGAGCTCCCGCCGCCGGGCGACACGCCCGAGGCGACCCTGATCCACCCGGCCCCGCGCCAGCGCCCCCAGCGCCCGCCTCCGGAGGAGCCCGCCGCCCCGGCCGCCGCTGAGCCGGCGGCGGCGCCGGAGGGCGAGCCCGCCGCGCCGCCCGAGAGCCGCGAGGCCGCGCCCGCAGAGCACGGCGAGGCCGACACCCCGCCCGAGAGCCGCGAGGCCGCGCCGGCGGAGCGCACGGCCGCGGCCCCCACGCGCGCCGACGACGCCCAGGCGCGCGCGGATCGGGCGATCGCCGCCGCGCGGGCGCAAGCCGACGCGGAGATCGCCGCCGTCCGGGACCGGTCGGCCGCGGAAGTCGCCGCCGTCGAGCGCCGCCTCGCCGAGGCCGAGCAGCGCGCGGAGGACCGCGCCGCGGAGATCCAGCGGCTGCAGGCCGAGCTCACCGCCGCCCAGGCGATCCCCGAGCGCGGCCGCCGCGAGCTCGTCGAGGCGCGCCGCCGGGCCGAGCGCGCGGAGCAGGCCACCACCGGCCTGCGCCAGCGGGTCACCGACGCCAACGAGCTCACCGCCCGCCTGGAGCGCCGCCTCGTCGCCGCCGCCGAGCACGCCGAGCGCCTCGAGCGCCGGATCGCCGACCTCGAAGCCGCCGCCCCCGCACCCCCAGAGCCGCTCGCGACACCGCCGCCCACCGAACCGCCCGCTTCATCCGGCGCCACCGGGCCCGCGCCGGCCGTCGCCAGCCCGCGGTCCGCGCCGGCTTCGCCGCCCGCCGCGACCTCTTCGCCGCCCGCCACCGACGCGGCTCCCGCGATCCCGGCCGGCGGCGACGCCGACGCGCCGGCGGCTCCCATCGCGGCCGCTCGCTGGCGGCTCGCGGCGGCGCGGCGGCCCAGCACGGTCGAGGCGCCGTCGTGGGCGCTGCGGGCGTTCGCGGTGCTGCTGGCGGCGCTGCTGCTGATCGCGCTCGTCGTGGCGCTGTCCGCGATCCTCTGAAGCTCCGGGATCAGGGGCGGCTCACCGGGGTATCACGGGACATGACCGCTCAGGCTGGGCCGATTGCTCAACGCCGGCGGGTCAGGCATCCGCCGCACCCGGTTCTGGCCGGCCGTCGGCTGGGTGGTGGCGATCTACGTGGCCTGCGGCCTGTTCGCGGCCCTGTGGATCGCGCTGGTGGGGACCGGGCACGAGCGCGGGTTCAGCCGGTCCGGCTCGCCGCCCGGCGTCGCGGCCGCGCTCGCGCTGATGTTCGCCATCGCCGTCGCCGCGCCGATCGGCGAGGAGATCGCCTTCCGCGGCTACCTGTTCCCCGCGCTCACCCGCTGGCGCGGGCCGTGGACCGGCGCGATCGTCACCGCGCTGCTGTTCGGGCTCGCGCACATCGGGGTCCCGACATCATCCGCGCGAGATCCAACGCTTAGTGTTTGTCGCCACTCACACCGATCGGTGAGGTCGGCCGGGCCTGGTGCTCGTCGCCGCCGATGTGTAGGGGTCGGAGCTGGCCGGGCGGCGGGCCCTGTGGGTTGTCGAAGCGGTAGCGGCCGAGCGGGTTAATGTGCGCGTGAGCGATCGGGGCGAGGCGGGCGAGTGCGCTGTCGTCGCCCATGAGCTTCGGTTGCGTGGCGGCGAGGTGCTCGAGCGCGGCGGTGGTGTAGCGGGCGTTCCAGACCAGCACGGCGTTGACGAGCAGCTGCAGGCAGAGGGCGTGGCGGTGGTGGTCGTCCTCGTCGGCGGGCAGCTGGGCGCGCGAGCCGATGACGAGGTGACGGCGCAGGGCGTGCAGCGTCTCGCCCTTGTTGAGCTGGCGGGTGATGCGGGAGCGCATCGGTGGGTCGGCGCAGAAGCGCAGCAGGAAGTTGGTGCGCACGATTCGCCCGTACTCGCCGAGCGCGGCGGCGAGCGGGGTCTGCGGCGAGCTGCTTTTCAGGCGCACGAGCAGGAGGCTCGCCGGCACCCAGCCGCGTTTGAGCGAGGCGGCGGCGCGCAGCAGCTCGTCGTAGTGCTCGCGGATCCGGTCCGGGCGCGCACGCGCGCGCAGGACCTGGTCGACGGGCAAGCCGGTGGGCGCTCCGAGGCGGTGCAGGCGCAGCTCGCCGGCGTCTCTGAGGCGCGGGATGAACCGCAGGCCAAGCAGGTCGAAGAGCGCGAAGACGTGCTCGGTGGCGCCGTGGGTGTCGGTGGTGTGCTCGCGCACGGGGAGCGTGGTGTGCAGGACCTGCTCGAGCGTGTGGACGGCTTCGCGCTCGGCGACCGAGACGACCTTGGTGCCGTATTGGCTGTACTGATCCGACGTCCAGTTCAGGACGGTCAGCGCGCCGCGGCGGTGGCCGAACTCACGCGCGAGCGGGTCGGCGGCGGCGGCGCGGCCGCGCTGCTGATCGATCGGTGTTACCACGTTGTCGTCGAGCTCAGCGGCCGCGTGCAGGCGCTCGAGGCCGATCTCGCGCTCGACGCGCGCGATCGGCAGCTCGCCGGTCGCCGCGCACTCGAGCAGGATCCGCGACAGCCGCCGGTCGAGCGCGGCGAGACTCGAGCAGCCGCCGGTAGCGGTCGACCTGGATGCGCAGCTCGCGCACGCCGGTGCGCGAGGCGCGCCGACGCAGACCGGCCAGTTCGCTGTGCTCACCGCCGCCGTCAAGCAGCGCATCCAGCTCGGCGCGTCGCGCCGCCGGCAGCTGACCAGCCACGAGGCGCTCGACCCGGCGATGCGCCTCCGCGTGCGCGGTCGCGATCATGCGCGCGAGCGCGTCGACCGACGGGCGCAACACACGGCGGGCGCGCAGGTGCTCGCCGGCGAGCGCCATCAGCGCCACGGGCCCGTCGTGCTCGACAGCGCGCTCGACCAGCCAGCGCCCGAGCGCGGCGTGGTCGGCGTCCGGCGCGCGCCGCCAACCGAGATGCGTGAGCAGCAGGGTGAGGTGGTCACTGCGCGTCTGCGCGCGGCGGCCGTAGGCCAGCAGCTCGTGCTCGGCGGCGTCGACCTGGCCCGCCACGAACGCCAGCGCCTCCTCCGGCAGCGACGCGAGGTCGTGCGGCACGAAGCCGAGGAACCGGATCGCGCACAACGCCACGGCGAGGCCGAGCCGGTTCTCCGCACCGCGCTGGTCGAACACGAGTCGGCGGTCGGTGTCGGAGAGCGCGAAGCAGGCGCGCAGGTCCTCGACCGCCGCCTGGCGGTCTGCTGCCGACGGCCGCGTCCAGCGGCGCGTGCTGTCGAGCTTGGAATGACCGGCGAGCCCGGCGACCATCACCAGGTCGTTCCCGCGCCGCACCAGCGCGGTCAGGCACGTGTGGCGCAGCGTGTGCGCCGACAGCTCAAGCCCCGCCCGCGCCGCAACCGCGCGCACGTCGCGGTCAGCCGAGCGCGCCGACAGCCGCCCGCCAGCTCGGCTGACCCACAGCGCGCGCTCCCTGTCGCGGGCGAGCGTGGCGCGGTCCTCGAGCCACTCGTCGAGCACCTGGCGCGAGCGCTCGGCCAGCGGCCGCCCGGACAGCCAGCGCTCAACGCGCTCGGGAGCCTCCGCCGGGTCGATCGAGCCGCTCATCGGGACGGGCGACCCTATTTGTCGCCGCGGCGGAAGCCGGGTCGGGCCCTGCCCCTGGCCTGGTTTGTCGCCACAACGGCCGGATTTGCTGGCGACTAAGAGCCGTTAGCCGCCATGCGTGCGGCCCGCCCCCCGCGAGGCGCGCTGGCGTCGGCGTCGGCGTCGCCACCAGGCGACGATCAGGCCGACCACACCGACTGCCGCAAGGGCGAGTCCCACCTTCTGCCAGCCCTGAGCGTGGCGTAGCGCAGCATCGCTCGGGCAAGAGCCGGAGTCGCACAGCGCTATGCCGAGACCATGCAGGAAGAACACGACGAAGAGCGCCAGGCCGCCGACGAGCAGTGCTGCGAAGAACACCCTCACTTGGCGGCCAGCCGGTCGATCAACGCCTGATCCGTCGTGTGGCCGGAGCACTGAGCTCGCCGTCCGGCGCAATCGCCGTGACGTTGGCGATCCAGCGCCTTCCGGTTAGCCGGAAGCCCGAGAGCTGCAGCGTTCCGTGCCTGTGGCGGACGATGACCCGACGCCACGCCCGTGCCCGCGGCCGGCCAGCCGGATGCAGGCTCACCAGGAGTACGATCCGGTGCTTGCCGCCTTGGCGCAACCGGGCGAGGCGGTAACCGATGCTCGCGTGCCCGTGCCGGATGCGCGCGGTGGTGAGGCGGACAGCGTGCGCGTGGCCGGTGCGCGCGGTGTGCGCGAGCGAGGAGGAGGCGAACGCGGAGGCGCTGGCGTCACCCGTGCGGTTGTTGTCGCAGCCGTTCGGCTCGGCCTTGGTGGCGGCGAAGGTTCCGGGATCGTCCCACTGATCGTGCTGCTCCGGGCCGTGAGGCTTGTCCTGCTCACCCAGAAAGCCGTCCAAGCCCGCCGTCTCGAAGAACCAGTACTGCAGCCACAGCTGGCCGCCGGCGTCGCGGACGGCGTGACCGTAGGTCTTGTTCAGGAAGTCGGGATGGTGGGCGACGATGTCCTGGTAGATCCGCGCGTAGGAGTCCTGGTCGGTGTGCGATTCCTCGAGTCGGTCGTCCGCCGTCGGCTCGTTGCCTCCGGCGCGCGGGTAGTGCTGGCCGAGCGTGGAGAGGTTCAGCGTGAAGGTGTCGCCGCCCAACTGGCCGCAGGCATCGGCGATCATTCCGTCGTAGGCGCTCACGAGATCGTTGTCATAACGAATCGGCGCGTCGCCGGGCGCCATTCCGCACGCGTCGGTCAGCTCCTGGGCGAGTCGGCGAAGTACCCCTCGGCGCTATCGTCGTGCCGCTCCGGCGTGTAGTACGACAGCAGGTCGTCGTCGCTCGGCGGCCCCGCGGTCGGGTCCGGGGAGGGCCCGCCGAGGAAGTGGTCCAGCCACAGCCGCAGGAGCGGGTAGAGGTCTGCGTCGT